>JBGOXU010000025.1:0-9467 GCA_041479305.1 Dehalococcoidia bacterium | reverse complement strand
GCCCTTCAGGGTGAACCTTCAGGCTGAACCCCTCTTAACGCCCCGCTTCTTACACCATCGTGGCTAGCGCCCCCTCTTTGACAGACGCCCCGTATTTGATAGTGCCGTGAAAATACCCTCTCAGTAATCTCCTCTCCCCTCGTGGGAGAGGATTAAGGTGAGGGGGATGAGACCACCCTCATCCTAACCTTCCCCCATCGAGGGAGAAGGGATTCTTTGAGATTGCCATCCTTCACCCTGTGAAGGACTACGCTCCTCGCAATGACAACTTGTTTATCTAGCCGCCTTCTCCACTCCTCCACACCTTGCCGCCCGGTGGGACTTTCATAAACTCCTCGCCGGCGAGCTTGGCGGCAACCGTATTTCTCAACTCGGCTAGCGGCAATCTTATTTGGTTCATTGAGTCGCGGTCACGGATGGTGACCTGATTGTCTTCCAGCGACGCAAAATCAACCGTCACGCACAAGGGCGTCCCGATTTCGTCCTGCCTTCTGTACCGCCGCCCGATGCTCTGGGCGTCATCATACTGCACCGTCCAGCACGGGCGCAGGTCGGCATAGACGTCCCGCGCGAACTTGACCAAATTCTCGCGCCGGCTCAGCGGCAGGACGGCCACCTTGATGGGGGCAATGGCCGGGTGGAAGTGAAGCACCACCCTCAGCTCGTCCTTGTCCAGCTCCTCGGCGTAGGCATCGCACAGGAAAGCCAGCACCGAACGGTCGACGCCCGCCGAAGGCTCGATGATGTAAGGCGTATAGTGCTGTTTAGCTTCCTCGTCGAAATAGTTGAGCTCTTTGCCGCTGCTCTTAGAATGCTGGACTAAATCGAAATCGCTCCGGTTGGCGATGCCCTCCAGCTCGGCCCAGCCCATCGGAAAGTTATACTCGACGTCCGAGCAGCCGCGGGCGTAGTGCGCCAGTTCCTCTTTGCCGTGCGGGCGCAGGCGCAGGTTTTCCTTCTTGATGCCGTGGCGGGTGTACCAGGCAAGCCGCTCGTTCACCCAGTACTCGAACCACTCGTTATCGGTGCCCGGCTTGACGAAGAACTCAATCTCCATCTGCTCGAACTCGCGACTGCGGAAGATGAAGTTGCCGGTGGTAATCTCGTTGCGGAAGGCTTTGCCAATCTGCGCCATCCCGAAGGGCAGTTTTCGGCGGGTGGTGGTCAGCACGTTCAGGAAGTTGACGAACATACCCTGGGCCGTCTCGGGCCGCAAGTAGACGATGCCCGCCTCATCCTCGATGGGACCCATGAAGGTCTTGAACATCAGATTGAACAAGCGGGGCTCGGTCAACTCACCACCGCAGGAGGGGCAAACATTGCCCGGCACCTGGTCGGCGCGCCACCGCAGGTGGCATTTCTTACACTCGACGAGCGGGTCGGCGAACTGCTTGACGTGCCCGCTGGCAACCCACACCTGTGGGTGCATCAGGATGCTGGCATCGAGGCCAACCATATCGTCGCGGTTCTGCACGTTTGCCCGCCACCAGGCTTCCTTCACGTTCCGCTTCAGCTCGACGCCCAGCGGACCGTAGTCCCAGCAGCTGGAAAGGCCGCCGTAGATATCGCTGCTCTGGAAAACGAAACCGCGCCGCGACGACAGCGAAACGAGTTTCTCCATTGTGACTTTACCGGGAGTTACTGCCATTATTTTGCTCCTGTTAAGACTTGCCCCGGACGGCGTTTACCTGGCGGATAGCTACGGCAAAAAGCACACCGAGGGCAATCAGACCCAATGCCGCCACCAGCAAGGCAAACACCAGCGGCGATATTAACTGTATCTGGTAGGCATTGTAGCTGAAAATATTGAGCATTGCAAAGGCGAGGACAATCTGGGGCAGAGCGACCATATTGCCCATAATGATGAGAAGTCTATCGACGAGGGGGGTGGGGACCACGGGGAAGCGGGCGCTGACCCGGATGGTCACCCAGACGATGGCAATGGCAAGGATGGTCAGGACTACCTGCGTCGCGAGCGTGCCCGTGATGATGGTGCCCCGGCTCAGCCAGCCACCGGGCGCTCCGTCTTCAAAGCGATAAGCGACATCGGCGGGCAGGATGCGATAGAAGAAGGCGACTACGATGACCGAGATGAGGAGCATCGCCAGCGGCAGAGCGATGTACTGCGGGCGGAAGGGCAGGATAGCCTTTTGAGTGGCAACCATTGGCTAAAAGTTACCAGCTTTGGGGGCAGGATGTCAAAGTCATCGAGTTTATTGAGTCCGTTGAGTTCGTTGAGTGGCACGGGCGGGAATATAACTCCCATAACGCCATAGACTCTACAAACTGGATGGGGGCGCGGGGATGGATTTTCTCTTGACACCGTTACCGATGGCGGTTATACTCCATATCACAGGGGACAATTTCCAACTGCTTGAAAAAGGGGGTGAAGCCAATGGCCGCCAAAGCTTATATTTTGATTGAAACTGCCGTCGGCAAGAACAAAGAGGTCGTCGCCGCGCTGTCCAAACTCAAGGGGATTAAGTCCGTCGATACCGTCACCGGACCCTATGACATCATCGCCGTTGGCGAGGCGGAGACCCTGAATGAAATCGGCGATTTAGTCACTGGTAAGATTCACCCCATCCCCGGCATCTCCCGCACCGTGACCTGCCTGGCCGTCTAGGCTACTCTGTCTTCAGACGGGTAAAGACTTCATCGACGTCCTGCTCCGCGGTGGAGGCGCCGGCGGTAATGCCAACGTGCTTCTTGCCTTTGAGCCAGGACGCTTCTATTTCTTTCGCCGTCTCGACGAGGTGAGTCTCCACCACCTTAGAGCACAGCTCCGCCAGCCGGTTGGTGTTAGCGCTGGAATGCCCCCCCACCACCAGCATCAGGTCGACCTTGTTTGCCAGCTTGATGGCCGCCGCCTGCCGCTCCCGGATATCGTGGCAGATGGTATCGATAACCCGCATCTCGGAATCGCGGGCGAAGGAGACGTCCATCACGTCGCGCACGAATTCCATGAACTTCGCCGGTATTTGCGTCGTCTGGGACAATATTCCGATGCGGCGGGGAATGTGCTCTAACTTCCGGATGAACGTCTCATTGAGCGTGGCGATGCCATTGCCCTTCGTCCAGCCCATGATGCCCTTGACCTCGGGGTGGTCGGCTTCGCCGTAGATGACGACGAAGAAGTCCGCTTCGGCCAGCCGCCGCGCCGCCACCTGCGCCCGGTTGACGAAGGGGCAGGTAGTGCTGATGATTTCGATGCCCCGGGCTTTGATTGCCTGTTCCACCTGCGGGCTGATGCCGTGCGAACTGGTAGCCAGGACGTTACCTGTGACTTCGTTCAAATTCCTGGCCACTTTAACGCCAATTCTGGCGAGTCTATCCAGCACCTGCTGGTTGTGCACCACGGCGCCGAGCGTCTCGATGCCGCCCCGCTCCCGCGCCACCGTCTCCAGGACATCGATGGCTCGCTTGACGCCGAGGCAGAACCCGATTTTCTCCGCTTTCTCAACTTTCATTCTTGCCACCATAGACGCCGCGGTATCCTGCCGGCAACAGCTCCGCGATGTGCGTCATTATCGCTTCGGTGCACTGGCGCAGCTCTTCCTTGCTTACTTTACCATTGGTATGGGGCAGACGGAAGGGCTTGCCGATGTTCACAACGACCTTGGGACGGCTCGGTAGCCACCTGAGACCGTGGATTCTCTCCGTCCCGCTGATACCGACGGGCAAAATCGGCGCCTGGCAGCGCCAGGCAATCATCGCCGAGCCGGGATAAGCCTTTTCCAGACAACAGTTTTTGCTCCGCTTGCCTTCGGGGAACATCGCTATCGCCAGCCCTCGCTCCAGGCATTGCGTAGCGTTTTCAATCGTCGCCCGGGTGAGTCGGCTCCGATTTACCGGGAAAGCGCCGAAATTTCTGAGGAAGAATGGGGCGACGCGGCCGCGGAACAGCTCTTCCTTGGCCATAACTGCCACTTCCCGCCCGATGCTGGCGCCGAGGACAGGCGCGTCGACCAGGTTGAGATGATTAGCCACGATGAGCAAGGGGCCTTCCGCGGGAACGTTTTCCGCGCCCCTCACCTCCCATCGGGTCAGCAGGAAGAGCAACACCCGGATGAGAAATCTGCCTGTGTAATAGAACCAGTGCATTGTCGTACTATTTCAATTATACCGACGGGCGCAGGCAAAAGACAAACCGGACCGGGTTCCGTTTGTTCTATGGTTGACGGTGGCCTCACATTCCTAATCCCCCCCTCCCCTATTTGATTTGATACTGGCGGGGTGATATTATTTGCTTAGTTCTGAGTAATCACGGCAATCGGGAGGAAGATGACTATGGTAAGAAAAGTTGGTATGGTGCATTCGGTACCGGGTCTCGCCCCCATGTTCAATGACTTGGCGCGGGAAATCATGCCCGGCGTTGAGGTTATCCACCTGGCGGATGATGGCTTGCTTAAAGAGATTCTGGCCACGGAGACACACACCCCCAGGATGGCGCGGCGCTTCGCCACCCACGCCAATTTCGCCGCTGACTCCGGGGCAGAGATTGTCATGCTCACCTGCTCCTCCCTCGGACCCCTGATTGATATGTCCCAGCGGCTTGTTGACGTGCCGATGCTCAAGGTCGACGAAGCGATGGCTGACGAAGCGGTCAAGCTGGGCAAGAAAATCGGCATTATTGCCACCGCCCACTCAACGCTCAAACCCACCTCCGACCTCGTCAAACAGCGCGCGGCTCTGGCCGGGAAACAGGTGGAAATCGAGACCATGTATTGCGAAGGCGCTTTCCCTGCCCTCCAGCGCGGCGATACCGCCACCCACGACAAGATGGTCAAGGAAAAGCTCGCTGAATTGCAAAAGCGGGTAGACGTCATCATCCTGGCGCAGGCTTCCGTTGCCCGGGTCGTCGCCCAGATACCGGACAGCGAAAAGAAGGTGCCCATTCTCTCCAGCCCGCGACTCGGTGTCCAGAGACTCAAGGAAAAATTGGAGAGCCTCGGCAAGAAATAACCTAATGTCATTCTGAACGAAGTGAAGGGTAACAAGCGCTGTGAGATTGCCACGCTTCGCTCGCAATGACACAAAGGAGGACGACCATGTCGCAGGTAAGCCCGGCGAAACTCAAAGTGCCCGCTATCAACCAGGTAGCCATCTGTGTCCACGACCTGGAGCAGGTATCGTGGAATTTCTGGAATATCCTGGGCATGGGTCCCTGGGAAATCTACGACTGGGAGTTCCCCCTCATCAACGAACGTAAATACTATGGCAAAAGGGAATGGGGGCGCGACCGCATCTCCCTTTTCCGGGCGGGAAAGCTGCAGGTCGAGCTTGTCCAGCCAGTGGAGGGGAAATCACTCTACCGGGACTGGTTGGAGCAGAAGGGCGAAGGCTTGCACCACTTCAACTTTCTCGTTGATGATATCAAACCCGTCCAGGCAGCGATGGAGGAGATGGGGTTCCCCTGCATCCAGACCGGCTACTACGGGTTTACCCCCGATAAAAGGACCACCTTCAGTTACCATGAAACCACCCCAGCTTTGAGAATTCTGTGGGAGCCGGTGGCGCTCGGCGGGCAGAAGACGGTCAAGCCTCTCTGGGTCCCCGCCACCGCCGACCCGCCCAGCCCGGCCAGGTTCCAGGTGAAAGCCATCAACCAGGTAGGGATGGTGGTCAAGAACCTTGAAGAGACATGCTGGAACTACTGGAACCTCCTCGGCATCGGCCCGTGGGAAGTCTATTCCCGCACCTATCCCTACTTCTACGACCGCAAGTATCACGGCAAGACAACCTACTCCAAAGAGCGAGTGGCAATGGCCAGGGTGGGAGAAGTTCTGTTTGAGATGGTGCAGCCATTGGAGGGCAAATCCGCCGACCTTGACTTCCTCAATCAGCACGGCGAAGTCTTGCACTACCTCAACGTCCCGGTGGACGACCTTGATACCGCCGCCGCGACTTTGACGGAGATGGGCTACCCCAGTCTCCAGAGCGCCCGCTTTGGCAAGCCGCAGGATAAGAGCGGGTTCAGCTATCATTACATTCCGGCTCTGCGCGCCATATTCAGGGTGGAACACGCGGGCGGCGTAAAGGGCGTTCCGTCAACCTGGATTCCGGGTCCGTCTACTTCCGCCTGAGGATTTCGCGCGCCCAGGCGGTAATCAAGGCAATCGATAGCATTCCGGCAACGGCATCCACGATGAGTGTCAGCGTGGCGCCCCACAACCCCGCCCACGCTCCCGTCAGGAAGTTGCCCAGCGGCAGAAACCCGATGGCCAGCGCCCGGATGCCGGAGACCCTGCCCCGCATCTCCTCGGACGACCAAATCAGCATCAGCGACTGGATAAGCGCCATTGACATTCCCTGGCCGAAGCCGACAATAGTCAACAGCAATAGCGACAGCCCGAAAACCCGCGACACGGCGAAGCCAATCAGCATTACCGGCCAGGCAAGCATCGCTATTACGATGAGCTTTCCACTGGCGCCCTCGCGGGACCGCCACGCCGTGATTACCGAACCGATAGCGCTCCCCAGCCCCACCGCTGCCATAAGCTGACCAAAGCCACTGGCATCAGTGTGCAGGATGTCGCGGGCAAATATGGGCGTCAGAGCATAGTAGTACGTGAAGAGGAAAAAATTGGCTACTGCGGCAAAGAGCATCATCGCCAGCAGGCTCCGGTCTTTCCTGACGTAGCTGAAGCCATCGGCCAGATTCCGCCACATCGATTCCCCAGTCCGGGGCGCCAGGCGAGGGGTGGCTTTCAACCGCAGGAGCGCCGCCAGCGATAGCACAAAGCTGGCGGTGACCAGGGCAAAACAGCCGCCTGGCCCGATGACATCGAGCAGGCTCCCGCCCAGCAGCGGCCCCAGGACGGCGGTGCTGCTCTGCAGAACGAAGACAATGGATATCGCCGGAACGAGGTGTCGGGCTTCAACGATATCGGCGACGACGACATAACGCGTGCTGAAATCGAAGGCATAGCTCACCCCGGCGATTATGGTGTACACGAAAAGGTGCCACGGCACCAGCCATCCGGCCAGGAACAGCCCCATCACTATCAGCGAAGCTGAGCCATAGGCCACCTGCACGGCAATCAGGATGCGCCGGCGGTCATAACGGTCGCAAACCATACCGCAGAAGGGACCCAGCAGCATCCCCAGGAAGCGGCAGACGCCCAGCAGACCGACGAGGAACGGGGAATCGGTCATCTCCAGGATGAGCCAGGTGCCGACGATGGTCTCAATCCAGCGGCCGAGATAGGTGCCGAAGCCAGAGACCAGCACCAGCCGGTATTGCGTGCTCCAGAAAGAGGAAAGCCCCGATTGCATCGGGGCGGACGTATTCGCTTCAGCCATCAACTGTCCTCACCGCCCGAGTTTCTCCTTAATCCGGGGAATGGCGTTTGCCGCCGCCAGTTCGCCACGCGCAATTGCCTCACGGGCGCGGTGGAACTCCCCGTAGCCGATGTGCCTCACCCGCGGCTCGATGACCACGTCCGCCCCCGCCAGAGTCGATTTTATCATCGCGTAGGCGGCAATGTAAATCGACTGCATAATAACGTGAAGAATTTTCGGCTCTTTATTGCGTGTTTAAACAGTGTCCTCGGTCTAATTCTTTATGTCGTGAATGACGTTAACGGCAATGACGAAGTCCGCACCCATCTGCCGCGCCACGCTCACCGGCACCGGGTTCACGATGCCGCCGTCCATCAGGTACCTCCCGGCCAGCTTGACCGGTGTGAAGATTGCCGGCAGCGAGAAGCTGGCCCGCACGGCATCGAGGACAAGGCCGTGGTCAAAGACCACCTCCTCGCCGGTGACAATGTCGGTCGCCACACAGGCGAAGGGGATTTTGAGGTCGCTGAACCTGACATCGCCGCCCATGTTAAGCTTGAGCAGGTCTTTGATTCTCCGACCTTTGATGAGGCCGTTCCTGGAGACAGAGGGGTCGATGAGCTGTGCCCACTGCCGTATGCCCAGTTCCAGGGCGATGTCCTTGATATAGGCGGCGTTGAGCAACCGGGCGTAAAGCGAGCCCACTACCGCCCCGACACTGGTGCCGGCAATCATATCGATGGGAATGCCCGCTTTCTCCAGGGCGTTGAGCACCCCGATGTGCGCCATTCCCCGCGCCGCCCCGGAGCCCAGCACCAATCCCACCTTCTTCTTATGCAGTTTAGCCAGTAGCTTCCCTATTGCCACAGTTCCTCGATGTCCTTTTCCGTCTTGCCTTTAACGTCCGCCTCGCCGGCGAACTCTTTGTACGATTTGGCCGACCCGTATTCCCGCGTGCGGATGACGATGGGCATCGGCACGGCGTGCCCGAAGATGAGCGCCTGCTGTTTTGATTCGAGCCGCGCCAGCACCGACTTCAGCTCGTTCTTACCGGAGACGCCCGCCAGCACGCTATCGATGTCCCGCTCGTTATCGAGCAGGCAGGTGATTTTGGTGCCGAGCTGGGACATCACCTCGCTATCGATGCCGCTGGGCCGCTGGTCGATGACAAGGAGCGTGCAGTTATATTTTCTCATCTCGCGAGCAATGGTGCCGAAGATGGTCTGGCTGGCCACCTCCGGGTTGAGAAACTTGTGCGCCTCCTCGATGGTGATGACCAGGGGCGTCGGCTTGGCCGCATCCTCACCCATCGCCTTCTCCATACGGTCGCGGTACTGGGCATAGATGCGCCGCGTCAGCAGGTTCGCCACGAGGATATAGGCGGTGATATCCGTATACCGGCCGAACTCCAGCACCACGTTCAGGCCACGGTCGAGGTATTCCAAAATGCGCTTGACGGGGTTATCCGGGGAGTGCGGCACCAGGAAGGGCAGTCGCCCGATGGTTGCCAGCCCGCGCTGGAGGTTCTGGAAGGTGCTTTCGTGGATGCTGGTTGCCGTCAGCAGTTGCTTGATTTCCTCGGCGTCCTGCAAATCGACTGTCCGCTGTATCCACTCTTTGCCGAAGACCCGCCGCAACTGGTAGGTGGCTTCGGTCGCTGGCTCAGTCAAATTGAGCGTCTGGCGGAGCAACACCATATCCTCGGGCTGAATCTCATCGTAGCCGATGCGGACCACGAAGTCAGTGGCAACCTTGCGCCGCTTCGAGCTTTCTTCATCGAGCGTGAACACGGCCACTTTGGACGGGAACAGCTGTTTCAGGCTCTTGACCGTCCGGCCCCCCTCGCTCGTGCCCGCCCAGCCGTACTCGCTGTGCATATCGAAAATCAGGTTGACGGCGGCGCTCTTCTGGAGCATGCCGATGAGCAGGATGCGGGTGAGGAAGGTCTTGCCCGTGCCGCTCTTGCCGAAGATGCCGTTGCTGCGCTTGACGAACACCGGCAGGTCGAGGCAAATCTTGGTCTCCATATCGAGCGGCGTGCCGACATAGAAGCGGTCTTTGTCCTCTTTGCCGAAGACAAGCTCGACGTCTTCCTGCGATGCCAGGTTGACCACCGAGTAGTGGCTGGGGACAGTCTTGACCGGCATCGCTCCGGCGACCAGCCCGGCCGCATCCCCGCCGAT
>JBGOXU010000024.1:0-9610 GCA_041479305.1 Dehalococcoidia bacterium | reverse complement strand
CTGGGCTTCCCCGGTGGTCCCGTTATTGACCGGCTTGCCAGCAAAGGCAATCGCAAAGCCTTCAACTTTCCCCGGCCTTTGCTGAGAGCCAGCAACTATGACTTCAGCTTCAGCGGGCTGAAGACGGCCATCATCAACGCCTTCAAGGAGAAGGTGTCCCGCAACGAGGCGCTGCCCATCGAGGACATCGCTGCCAGCTTCCAGGAGGCAGTGGTCGACGTGCTGGTGGCCAAGACCCTGCGTGCCGCATCGGACGAGGGTGCTCCTGCCATCAGTGTTACCGGCGGTGTTTCAGCCAATAGACGCCTGAGAGAAGTCTTCAAAGAAAAATGCCAGAAGGCTGGGTGGGCCGTCTATTTTCCAGAGCTTAAGCTCTGCACGGACAACGCGGCGATGGTCGCCGCCGCCGGTTACCACAAATTGCGACTGGGCGTGGCTGACGACTTAAATCTGAACGTGCTCCCCAATGCTCCCCTCGAGGTAGCCTGTGGCCGTTAGAATAGAGAAAATCGACCCCTCCAACCCCTATCCCCCGCTACTTCAGAAAGCCACCGCGTTGATTAAGAAGGGCAAAGTCATCGTCTGCCCCACGGACACCGGCTATGCCTTCGCCGCCAACGCCATCGATATTAAGGCGGTAACCAGAGTGTTCATTCTCAAGGGCCGCGCCTACACCAATCCCATTCACGTAGCGGTGCATTCCCTGGAAGCGGCGGACAAGTATGCTTATATGACTAAAGCGGCGGAGCTTCTGGCAAAGCGCTACCTGCCCGGCGGCCTCACCCTCGTGCTCCGCAGAAGAGAGGTCATACCGCCATTGCTCGTGGCGGGGAAGGACACCGTGGGCATCAGGATACCGGGCAACAAAGTAATCCTCTCGCTAGCCGAGATGACCGATTTGCCTATTACTGCCACCAGCGCCAACCCGAGCGGCAAGCCGACGCCTTACTCGGCGCAGGAAGTCATCGACCAGATGGGCGAGACGATTGGGGGCGTGGACCTGGTCCTCGACCAGGGGACGCTGGCGTCACGCGGCCTCTCAACTATCGTTGATTTGACCATGGACCCGCCCCAGCTTATCCGGCAGGGGGTTATCAGCTGGCTGGAAATCCGCCAGTTCTTGCAGTCCCTTAGCCAGTCGCCGTAACCATCGCCGCCACGCTTGTTTCATACCTGATTTATTTGACATTAGTCACAGGCTTGTGTTACATTTCCTCTATAATTCGCCTTTGAGGCAGGTTTCGTCACATTTTCAAGCAAGCCTGGCTTAAAGAGGGTAAGTTTTTTCATTTACGGAACGGGGGCAAACGTGAAAAGCGATGTTATCAAGAAAGGTATCGAGCGAGCGCCGCACCGCTCGTTGCTCTATGCCCTGGGCTGCACTCCGGGGCAGATGGACAAACCGTTCATCGGCGTTATCAATAGCTTCAGCGAGATTGTTCCCGGTCATAAGCACCTGAGAGGCATTGCCGAGTCCGTCAAAAACGGCGTCCTCGCCGGCGGCGGCGTTCCCTTTGAAGTCAACACTATTGCCGTCTGCGATGGCATCGTGATGAACCACCCGGGGATGAAATACAGCCTGCCCAGTCGCGAGTTGATTGCCGATTCCATCGAGATTGTGGCTGAAGCCCACGCCTTTGACGCGCTCGTCTTCATCCCGAACTGCGATAAGATTGTTCCCGGCATGCTGATGGCGGCCATGCGCCTGAACCTGCCCTGCGTTTTTGTCAGCGGCGGCCCGATGATGGCGGGCAGGTTCGGCGGGAAGAAGGTGGACCTCATCTCCGTTTTTGAAGGTGTGGGACAGGTCATCAGCGGCAAGATGAGTGAAGAAGAGCTGGAACATCTGGAAATGAATGCCTGCCCGGGCTGCGGCAGTTGCGCCGGCATGTTCACCGCCAACACAATGAACTGCCTTACCGAGGTGATGGGTCTGGGCTTGCCCGGCAACGGCACCGTGGCGGCTATCTCGGCGAAAAGGCTTTCCCTGGCCACGCAGGCCGGCGAACGGGTGGTCCAAGTCCTGGCCGAGAACCTCCGACCCAGGGATATTGTCACTTACGATGCTTTCTGCAATGCTTTTACCGTCGATATGGCCCTCGGTGGGAGCACCAACACCGTCCTGCACCTGAAGGCGGTCGCTCACGAAGCCGGGATAGACTTCCCCCTCAAGATGATTGACGAAATTAGTCGGCGCACCCCATACCTGTGTAAGCTACGACCCGGTGGCCCGTACTTCATCGAAGACCTGGACCGGGCCGGGGGTATTCCGGCCGTGATGAAGGAAGTGCGTGGGATGCTCAAGCTGAACTTGAAGACAGTAACCGGCAAGACGGTGGGCGATAACATTGCCAGCGCCCATACTCTGGACAAAGACGTCATCCGCCCGCTCTCCAATGCCCACTCGCCGATGGGTGGTCTCGCAATCCTCTTCGGGAGCCTGGCGCCGGAGGGGTCCGTGGTCAAAAGCGCTGCCGTACCTCCGGAAATGATGGTACACCGCGGTCCGGCGCGGGTCTTCGACTGCGAAGAGGACGCCACCAAGGCGATTATGGATGGCCTCATCAAGCGGGGCGATGTCATCGTCGTCCGCTACGAAGGTCCCAAAGGCGGCCCCGGGATGAGAGAGATGCTTCAGGCGACGGGATTGCTCGGCGGTATGGGTATGGATAAAGAAGTGGCTCTGGTGACTGATGGGCGCTACTCGGGCGGGAGCAAGGGCGCTGCCATCGGGCACGTCTCCCCGGAGGCGGCCAGCCGTGGACCCATCGCCGCGCTCAAAGACGGCGACATCATCAGCATCGATATTCCCAAAGGCAAGCTGGACGTTGAGCTTACCCAGGACGCCATTGAAGGCCGTCTGTCCAAACTGGGCAAGTTCGAAATAAAGGTGAAATCGGGCTATCTCAAGCGCTATGCGGAGCGGGTAACTTCAGCGAGCAACGGGGCGGTGTTGAATGGGTAAAGGAGGCAGCGACTTATGAAAATGACAGGTGCCCAGATACTCTGTGAGGGGCTGGTCCGGGAAGGCGTTGAAGTCATCTTCGGTTACCCCGGCGGCTCCGTTATCCCGCTGTATGACACGCTGCCTCAGTACCCCGCCCTCCGCCATGTCCTTGTCCGCCACGAACAGGGCGCCGCCCACGCCGCCGATGGCTTTGCTCGCGCCACGGGTAAAGTTGGCGTCTGCCTGGCGACCTCCGGACCCGGCGCCACCAACCTGGTGACCGGCATCGCCAACGCCTTCCTCGATTCGGTCCCGGTGATTGCCATTACCGGCCAGGTTGCCAGCTCCTACATCGGCCGCGACGCCTTCCAGGAAACGGACATCACCGGTATCACCCTGCCCGTGACCAAGCATAATTACCTCTGTTTGGATGTGAACCATCTGGCAGGTATCGTTAAGCAGGCATTCTACCTCGCTCGGACGGGCCGCCCGGGACCGGTACTCATCGATATCCCGCGCGATATTTTCCTGGAGCAGACCGACTTTCATTATCCCGACTCGATTGACCTGCCAGGCTACAAGCCGACGCTGCACGGACATCCTACCCAGATTAAGAAAGCAGCCAAGGCAATCAATGAAGCCAAGCGACCGGTCATCATCTCCGGCCGAGGCGTGGTCATCTCGGGCGCCTACGCCGAGCTGAAGTGGCTGGCGGAGGCCGCCCAGATACCGGTGGTCACCACCTTGCTTGGTATCGGCAGCTTTCCGGAGAGCCATCCGCTGAGCTACGGTATGCTCGGGATGCACGGGATGGCCTATGCCAATATGGCCGTGAGTGACGCCGACCTGATTATCGCCATCGGCATGCGATTTGACGATAGGGCGACGGGCAAGGTCAGCGCCTTTGCTCCCCATGCTCACATTATTCATATCGATATCGACCCGGCGGAAATCGGCAAGAACCTCCGCGTCGACGTACCGATAGTCGGGGACGCCAGGACAGTCTTGCAGGAACTGAACAAACAGGTTACGCCGACCAAGCACATCGACTGGGTAATCCAGCTTGATATCTGGCGCCGCGACCATCCGGCGGTGGAAATCAGGGACACTCATAAGCTCCTGCCCCAGTACGTCATCCGTAAGATTTACGAGATGACCAAGGGCGAGGCCGTAATTGTCACCGGCGTCGGACAGAACCAGATGTGGGCCGCCCAGCACTACTGGTATGACAAGCCCCACTCTTTGATTACGTCGGGTGGGCTGGGGACGATGGGTTTCGAACTTCCCGGAGCGATTGGCGCCAAAATTGGCCGGCCGGACGATGTCGTCTGGTGTATCGCCGGAGACGGTGGCTTCCAGATGACCCTCCACGAACTGGCGACCGCCGTCCAGGAGAAGGTGGAGCTCAAGATTGCCATCATCAACAACGGCTACCTGGGAATGGTCAGGCAATGGCAGGAGCTATTCTATAAGAAGCAGTACGTTGCCACCGTGCTCAGCGGCCCCGACTTTGTCAAGCTGGCCGAGGCGTACGGCATTCCCGGCGTGCGCGTTAAGCGTAAGGAAGAAGTCGTCCCTGCCATCGAGCAGGCGATGGACACCAAAGACGGGCCCTTCCTCGTTGACTTCATCGTCGAGCCGGAGGAGAACGTTTATCCGATGGTGCCGCCCGGCGCGGCGCTGTCCGAGTGCATCGAAGAGCCGTGCCAGCCGAGGAAAGCCATCTCCGATTCGAGCAAGCTCAAGGTAAGCAACGTCTAAGAGGACTTGATATGGCGATATCGAAACATATTCTGCTGGCATTGGTGGTGGACAAACCCGGCGTGTTAAATCGAATGGCGAGCGTCTTCCGCCGTCGCGGTTTCAACATCTACAGCGTCAACGTGCTGGAAGTGATGGACGTTGACGCCGAGAATAAGCGTCCGGGTCTCACCAGGGTCGCCATAGTGGTCTCCGGGCAGGCGAATATCCTGGGACATGTCAGGAAGCAACTGGAGAAGATTATCGACGTTGTTGAGGTTTCCGATATCAGCACCACTCCATTAAGAGAGATGAACCTTGACCAGATTACGTAGCGTCCGGGAGAGAGCCGGCACGATGCCGGTGGCAAAACACACGCTCGTCGCCCTCGTGGCGGACAAGCCGGGCGTGCTGACGCGCATGGCCAGCCTCTTCCGCCGGCGCGGCTACAACATTGAGAGCATCGCCGTGGGTCACAGCGAGCAACCCAATATGTCGCGGATGACCATTGTCACCAGCGGCTCGGCGCACGTCCTTGAACAGGTGAGAAAACAGCTGGACAAGCTGGTGGATGTGATTAAAGTGCAGGACCTCTCGGGCGATAGAATCACCGCCCGGGAGCTGGCCCTGATAAAAGTGAGGGCAACATCCGCCACGCGGAGCGAGATTATTGAGATTGCCGACATTTTCCGCGCCAATATTATTGATGTGGCGTCCGACTCTTTGACCATTGAAATTACCGGCGACGAGGAGAAAATCGAATCGCTGCTCAATCTACTACGCGGCTTTGGCATCAAGGAGGTGGCGCGGACGGGGAGGATTGCCATGCCGCGGGGGAGCGTGACTCCATCTCAAAACAGCGAAAAACTATCCAAGACCGGGAGAAAGAAACCGAATATCGTATAAAGACGAAAGGCAAGGAGTAAACTCGATGTCCGGCGTTATATGACCGGTGAGGCTGGCACCGTGCTAGCCTCACCTTTAGCGGCAAATCCAGTCAAAAATAAAAGTCAAGATAGAAGGAGATACACTCAGATGGCAAAAGTATACTATGACAAAGACGCCAACTTGGCCCTGGTCAAGAACAAGACCATCGCCATAATCGGCTACGGGAACCAGGGACGGGGCCAGGCGCTCAACCTGAAGGACAGCGGCTGCAAGGTCATTGTTGGTCTGCCCAAGGAGAGCAAGAGCCGCAAGCGGGCGCAGGCGGACGGTGTGAAAGTGGTCACGAATGCTGAAGCCGCCAAAGCCGCTGATATTGTGGTCATGCTGGCGCCGGACAATTTCCATCAGGAAATCTACAACAATGAGATTCAGCCCAACCTGGACAAGAACGACCTGCTGATGTTCTCCCACGGCTTCAACATCCACTACAACCAGGTCGTTCCCGCGCCCACCATTGACGTGACCATGGTCGCCCCAAAGTCGCCCGGCAACATGCTGCGCACTTTCTACGAGAAAGGTATCGGCGTGCCGGCCCTGCTCGCTATTTACCAGAATGCCTCCGGCAAAGCCAAGGAAATCACGCTGGCCTACGCCAAAGCTGTTGGCTGCACCCGCGCCGGCGTCCTCGAGACGACTTTCGCCGAGGAGACCGAGACCGACCTCTTTGGCGAGCAGGCAATCCTCTGCGGTGGCGTTGTTCAACTGCTCAAGACCTGTTTTGAGGTCCTGGTCGAGGCGGGCTATCAGCCTGAGCTGGCTTACTTCGAGTGCCTCCACGAGCTTAAGCTCATCGTCGACCTCATCTATCGCGGCGGCATCAACCATATGCGCGATTCGGTCAGCTACACCGCCCAGTATGGCGATATGAGCCGTGGTCCCCGCGTCATTGACGATTGCGTCAGAGAGAATCTCTGGGAAATCCTGGAAGAGATTCAGAATGGCACTTTCGCCAAGGAGTGGGTGCTGGAGAACCAGGCCGGTCGCCCGGTCTACAACGCCCTGAGACGGAAGGACCGGACTCATCCCATCGAGATTGTGGGCAATGAGCTGCGCAAGATGATGCCGTGGCTCAAAGAGACCTAGATTCGGAACGGGGGTGAGGTCAGACCTCACCCCCTTACCTCCCCATACCGGAAATAATCGGACTTCTATCGTCTTGACAAGTCTCAATGTTGGGTGTTCCCAGTCGTCTCCAAATCAGGATATAATGGTGAAGCGGTAATGGACAAAGTAATCATCTTCGATACCACATTGCGGGATGGGGAGCAGGCGGCGGGAGGTAGTCTCAATCTCCGCGAGAAGCTAGAGATTGCCCGCCAACTGGACCGGCTCGGCGTGGATGTGATTGAGGCTGGCTTTCCCATCAGCTCCCCCGGCGATTTTGAGGCGGTGAGCCTGATTGCCCGGGAAGTCCGCCGGCCGATTGTCTGCGGCCTGGCGCGCGCCAATCCCAAGGATGTTGACCGTGCCTGGGAAGCCCTGAAAGATGCCGCCCGCCCCCGGATTCACGTCTTTGTCTCGTCATCGGACATTCATCTGATGCACGGCATGAAAAAAAGCCGCGAGGAAATTCTGCAGCTGGCGCGGGACATGGTGGCTCGCGCCAAGAGTTACACTGATGACATTGAGTTTTCCCCGATGGACGCCAGCCGCACTGAGCCGGCGTATCTCTACCAGATTCTGGAGGCGGCCATTGACGCCGGCGCCACCACGCTCAATATTCCGGATACTGTCGGGTACTCTATTCCGGAGGAGTTCGGCAGACTGATTGACGGGATTTTCAAGAACGTGCCCAATATCAGCCGCGCGGTGGTCAGCGTCCACTGCCATAACGACCTCGGTCTGGCGGTGGCTAACAGCCTGGAAGCCGTCCGGCGGGGTGTGCGGCAGGTGGAATGCACCGTGAATGGCATCGGGGAGAGGGCGGGCAATGCCTCGCTGGAAGAGGTGGTGATGACCATCAAGACCCGCGGCGACCTGTTCCAGCTGACGACAGGCATTGATACCCGCCAGATTTATAAGACCAGTCGACTGGTCAGCGAACTGACCGGTTTTGCCGTCCAGCCAAATAAAGCCATCGTGGGGGCGAATGCCTTCCGCCACGAGTCCGGCATCCACCAGGACGGCGTTATCAAAATGCCCATCACCTTTGAAATCATCGACCCGCGCAGCGTGGGCATACCCGCCAGCAGTCTGGTGCTGGGGAAACTGAGCGGCCGCCACGCCTTCAAGGAAAGACTGGCCGAGCTGGGCTACACTCTGAATGAGGACGACTTTAACCGCGTCTTCCGCGCCTTCAAGGAGCTGGCGGACAAGAAGAAGGACATCACCGACCGTGACATTGAGTCGCTCATCGCCGAGGAACAGCGCACCATCTCCGAAGTCTTCCATCTGGACCGCCTTCAGGTGTCCTGCGGCGATAGGGGCATCCCGACGGCCTCCGTGGTCATCATTGGTCCGGTAGGCAGTCAATCGGATGCGGCGCTCGGCACCGGGCCCGTTGACGCCACGTTCAAAGCCATCGACAAGATAGTCAAGGTCCCGGCGATTCTCACCGAGTTCAGCATCAAGTCGCTTACCGAGGGTATCGATGCTATCGGCGAGGTGCTGGTCAGAATTGACAGCGACGGCGTGACCTATACCGGCCGCGGCGCCGATACCGATATCATTGTCGCCAGCGCCAAGGCCTATATCAACGCCCTGAACCGCCTTTTCACCGTCAAAAAAACCAAGTAGGTGCTCGACATATGGGGACCGAAGTTACGATGATGCTGCGTCTCCTCCTTTCGGCCGTCCTGGGGGGAGTCATTGGTTTCGAGCGGGAGAGGGCCAAGAAGCCCGCCGGCCTGCGCACGCACATCCTCATCTGCCTCGGCGCTTGCCTGTTTACCGTCGTCTCCATCTATGGCTTCGGTGGTGACATTGCCCGCGTTGCCGCGGGCGTGGTGACCGGCATCGGCTTCATCGGCGCCGGCGCCATCATCCGGGGCGGTCGTGAAGGCATCATCGCCGGATTGACCACCGCCGCCACGATTTGGTCGGTGGCGGGCATCGGGCTGGCGGCAGGCGCTGGTCTCTACCTTGTCGCCGTCGTGGCGACCTTACTGATTTTGCTTGTTCTGATTATCCCTCATCCTCGCGTCAGCTAAGCCTCCAAAGAAAGGAACCGATATGACTCTAGCCGAAAAAATTCTGGCGGCCCACTGTGACAAAAAGAAAGTCAGCCCGGGCGACTTCATCAACGCGAAGGTCGACCTCATCCTGGCGAATGACATTACCGCGCCCATCTCCATCCGCGAGTTCAAGAAGCTCGGCGTGGACCACGTCTTCGACCCGAAGAAGGTCATCATGCTGCCCGACCATTTCACGCCGAACAAAGACATCGCCTCGGCCGAGCAGGCCAAGACGATGCGCGAGTTCTGCTACCAACAGCAGGTCATCTACTTCGAGGTGGGACGGGCGGGCATTGAGCATGTCTTCTTGCCCGAGCAAGGCTTCGTTCTGCCGGGGGACGTGGTTATCGGCGCGGACTCGCACACCTGCACCTACGGCGCCCTGGGCGCCTTTGCCACCGGAATGGGGTCGACCGATGTTGCCGCGGCGATGGCTACCGGCGATATCTGGATGAAAGTGCCGCCGACCCTCAAGTTCATCTACCACGGCACGCCGGGCAAGTGGGTGGGAGGCAAAGACCTGATTCTGTACACCATCGGCCAGATTGGCGTCGACGGAGCGACTTACTGCGCGATGGAGTTCACCGGCGAAGGTATCACCGCCCTGCCGATGGATGGTCGTTTCACAATGGCGAATATGGCCATCGAAGCCGGCGCCAAAGCCGGTCTATTCCGGGTCGATAGCAAGACCAAGCAGTACCTGAAGTCGAGAGCGAAGCGGCCCTACACGGTCTACGAACCGGATGCCGACGCCGGTTATGCTAAGGTCTTCGAGTATGATGTCAGCAGTCTGGAGCCGCAG
>JBGOXU010000023.1:0-9706 GCA_041479305.1 Dehalococcoidia bacterium | reverse complement strand
TTGGCCGCTTCGTCAGCCTGACCTATGCTACCCTCAATCTCGTCGAGAATTTGAGGAAGCGGTTTTACCATTATGCTCTTCTGTTTAGGTTGGGTCGTCATCTGTTCCTCCGGTTGATTTGATTTCACTACTTTCTTCTCTTCCTTAGTCATTTTATCCTCCGTCTGGCTATCCGTCTAATAATTCAGTATAATGCATCGATACGATTTGGCAACGCCTCAGCCTCAAAGCTTCTTGCCAAAGGGAATTCGGCGAGTCTGCCTGACGATGAAGTATATGACAGTCCAGCTTTGAGCCAGGCTGATAATATTCAATTGTCCGGGTCTTGATTTAGCCGAGCGGTCTCATCTCATCAAAGATAAGCCCAAACTGATAGCGACCGCTGACACAATCGATGCCAGCAATATCACAATCAGGAAGACGTTAAACTCCCACGAGCCGATAATCTTCCTGACCAGATCTCTCGGGATAGCTTCGCTAGCCTTGCGGCCGGCGTCCTCGGCGGCTTTCATTGCGGCTTCAGCCGCGGCCTTAGCTATGGCTCCAGCTTCCTCCGTCTTGCGAGCGGTGTCCGCCGCTACTCTGAGTGCGCCTTCGGCAGCCTCACGAGCTTCACGGCCTACCTTCTCGGCTCTGGCGGCTGCGGCCTCTGCGGCTTTCTTGGCTTCCTCAGCTTTGGCGGCTGCCTCGGCGCCGGCGGCTTTCATGGCCGACTCGGCTGCCTTACTGGCCTTCTCGGCACGACTGGCCGCGTCTTCGGCCGCTTCCCGGGCGGCGGATGCCGCCTCTTCGGCACGCTGTGCCGCGTCCTCGGCCGCCTTGATGGCGGCTTCACTGGCGGCAAGAGCCCGTTCGGCGGCTTCCTCGGCTCGGCGGGTAGCCTCATCGGAGGCATCCTCGGCGGCTTTCATGGCGGCTTCGGCGGCTTGCTTGGCCGCTTCTGCCGCTTCTTCAGCACGCTTGGCGGCTTCTTCCGCGGAGACGATGGCTCTGGCGGCGGCTTCCTCAGCACGGCGGGTGGCTTCTTCCGCCGCTCTCATGGCCGCCTCGGCGGCCTCTTTGGCGGCCGCGCTGGCCGCCTCCGCCCGTTTGGCCGCCTCGTCGGCGGCCTTCTTGAATGCTAGTGCGGCGGCCCGGGCGCCCTTATCGGCTTCTTCCGCCTTGCGGCCGGCTTCCTCGGCGGCCGCTCTGGCTGATTGAGCCACTTTCTCCGCCCTGGCGGCGGCATCGGCCGCGGCCTTGGTGGCATCGGCGGCGGCCGTCTTTGCGGCCTTGCGGGCATCCTCGGCGCGCTGGGTGGCTACTTCGGAGGCTTTAGTGGCTGTCTCGGCGGCTTTTCTGGCCTCGCGTGCCGCTTCTTCAGCGCGCCGGGCGGCCTCCGCAGCGGCCCGGATATTGCCATCCATCTCATCGAGGATTTGGGGAAGGGGTTTGGTTAGAATTTTGGGGACTTCTGGTTTCCCTGCTTCAGATGGCCTGATATTTTTGCTAACCATTTGCGTGTCTCCTTATGTAAAAACTCGAAATTAGAGCGCTGAATTTGAAAATAACAGAGAAATTGTAACAGACGTCCCCATTGCTGTCAACACATTCTGGCTTCAGGACAGCGGAAAGGGTGAAATATTTTTCACGCCTTGAGGCGTAAAACACCTTTTCTGATTCCACCGATAATTATACATCAATAGGAAGACAACTTCAATAAGGAGTTTTCTTGGAATTTTATCGGGAACAGGCTATCATATAGCTTGAGAACACTGAAGGAGGACTGACATGGACAAATCACTCAGAGGCACCCAGACCGAGAAAAACCTGCTGGCCACTTTTGCCGGCGAATCGCAGGCGCGGAACCGCTATAGCTTCTTCGCCAGCGCCGCGCGCAAAGAGGGCTTTGAGCAAATCGCCAACATCTTTACCGAGACTGCCGAGAATGAAAAAGAGCACGCCAAGGTCTTTTTCAAGTACCTGGAGGGCGGGGACACTGAAATTATGGCGACTTACCCCGCTGGCATGATAAAGGATACTAAATCAAACCTGGAGGCGGCCGCCGCCGGTGAGAACCTGGAATGGACCACCATTTACGCCGATTTTGGTAAAATCGCCAAAGATGAAGGTTTTCCAGAGGTGGCACGGTCCTTTGAGCAGATTGCCAGGGTTGAGAAGTTCCACGAGTCGCGATACCGCAAACTGGCTGCCAATATCGCCAACAGCGAAGTGTTCAAGAGGAAGTCCGTGGTGAAATGGCACTGCATCAACTGCGGCTACATCTTCGAGGGCACCGAACCACCCAAAGAGTGCCCGGCCTGCCGCCACCCCCAGGCGTTCTACGAGTTGCTGGCGGAGAACTACTAGCGCCTTAAAAATAGAATCCGGCGCAAAATGTAGAAGGCATTTTCAACCTATCATTCCTCTGAAAAGAAAGGCCAAACTTCAGGCTGTCATTCCCGCGAAGGCTTCAGCCAGAAGGTTCAGCCTGAAGGCGGGAATCTAGTGGGGGAGAAGGAGGTCTGGATCCCGACTCTAGTCGGGATGACAGATTGCATCAATCCCGTCATTCTCGTCCTTCGTGGTGCCCATATAAACGGGTATGACTGATTGCTTCGCTCGCAATGACAAATGAAGAGTGCAGACTTGACATAACATTTCAGTTTGCTATGGCGAGCGTGCCTGTACTACAATGAGTTTAGATAGCATGAACACTTTCGTCGGGCGGGTGCAGTCGGTCATCGATAATGTCCGCCGGGTGGTCGTCGCCGATACCGAGGTCCTCCGCCTTTGCCTGCTGGGACTGCTCTGCCAGGGCCACATCTTGCTCGATGATTTCCCGGGCGTGGGCAAGACGCTACTGGCTAAGGCGCTGGCGCAGTCGCTCCAGGCCAGCTTCAAGCGCATCCAATTTACGCCTGACCTCTTGCCGACGGACATCACCGGCTCATCCATCTATTTTCCGAACGATGGCGCTTTCAAGTTCATGCCCGGACCCATTTTTGCCAACATCGTTCTGGCCGACGAAATCAACCGCTCCAGCCCCCGCACCCAGTCCGCCCTCCTCGAGGCGATGGGGGAGGGGTTTGTCACCTTTGATGGCACGGCGCACCGGCTACCCCGACCCTTCTTCGTCATCGCCACGCGCAATCTGTCCGAAACTCACGGTATTTTCCCTCTGCCGCAGAGCCAGCTAGACAGATTCCTGCTGTCCTTCGGCATCGGCTATCCCAATCGCGAGCAAGAGGTCGAGATTCTGGAAAAACATGAGCACGGCGATGCCGGTTTGAAGCCGGTGCTTTCCGCCGCCGACCTCACGGCAATGCAGGAGCAGATTAACCTAGTCCAGGTCGCCCGGCCGGTCAAAGAGTACATTGCCAGCGTTGTCGGTGAGACGAGGGCAAACAGAGAAATTGCCGTGGGCGTCAGCCCGCGGGGCGCCGTGTTCCTGCAAAGGGCATCTCAAGCTCACGCCGCGATGGCCGAAAGGACCTTTGTCACTCCCGATGACGTGAAGCAAGTTGCTCTGCCTGTCCTCCGCCACCGCATCGTCCCGAGGTCTTCCGCCACTGACTCGGTTGAGAAGTCCCTGCAACTAATCCTGGAATCCGTTCCCGTCCCCCTCTAAGCAGCGATGAATAAAGCCGGCGTGGTTTTCATCATCAGCGGCGTTTTTGTCTATTTCCTCGCCAGCCAGACGCAGGTCGGCTGGGTCTACCTCTTTGATGCCTTAATCTGGAGCCTGGTCATTCTGGCGCTGTTGATTCCGCGGGCAAGCCTGAAGTCCTTGAAGGTTGAGCGACAGGTCTTGCTAACACGGTTGGCGGAAACTGAACTCAATGGCCCGACTGAAGACGAGAAAATCGAAGTCAGGCTAATGGTGACCAACCACGGTCGATTTGCCCGCCATTTCATCAAAATCATCGAGGACTGTCCCTTTGCGCCGCCGGACAAAAGACAGCAGACCTTCTTTATCCCGCGACTTGAGCCAAGAGCGACCGTTGCCTTCAATTATGAAGTCGAAGGCTATAAGCGCGGGCACTACCCGTCCGCAACTATCACCCTGCACGCCAGCGACCCCCTCGGGCTTATGATGAAGAAAAAATCCATTGAATTTCCGCTCAACCTGACCGTGTATCCCCGTTACTATTCGATTGAAGCGACACCGGCAGCGGATGCCACCTGGGCGGAGTGGGGGCTATCGGTAAGGTCGAACGCTGCCGAAGAGCTATACGGGTCGAGGGAGTACCGGTACGGCGACCCGCTGAAGCACATCCACTGGCGCAACACGGCGCGGCTGGGCCAGTTTATGCTCAAGGAGTTCGAGCAATCGCGACAGGGCGAGATAACGGTGGTCTTTGATACGCGACACGACTTTGGTAGCGGCCGGGACACAACCCTGGAATACAGCATCAAGATTGCCGCCAGCCTGGCGAAGCTGTGCGCCGACCTCGGGCGGAGCATCAATATCATCGCCGGAGAGAGGCCGCTGTACTATGCCGGCTGGCTTGAGGCGATGGACTTCCTGTCACGGCTGGAGGCCGGAACTGAATCTAAATCAGAGCCGGTGCCTGAGCCGGGGCAGGTCATTGTTGCCATTGCCTCCGCCAGAGACACGGACCTGATTCCGGTCATCCAAAAGTGGGTGGGGTGGGGCAGACTGTCCCTGGTGCTTCTGGAGGGGTTCGCCCCGAAGGAGAAGCCTGATGAGTTCCTCTCGCAATTGAGGGGGGACGGGGTTGACCTAATCAGATGCACGCCGGGCAATCTGGAGACAGCCACTAAGAACCTGGCAAGCTCGCGGTCGTTTGACGGGCGGCTGACGGTGGTCTGATATGGAAGAGTACTCATTCCGTTTCCGGCTTTTTGCTTACCTGGCGGTGAGCGTTGCCATCATCGCTGTGGCCTGGACAATCCGCGACCCTCTACTGGTGGTGGTGGGCATTCTAGGGCTGGCGGCGGGGCATATCTATAGCTGGCGACGGCGCAATTTTTCCATCGTCCGCAGTCTCATCCTGCTCCTCTTTATGGGGCTGACCGTGTTTCTCGGCGGGGACATCTTGCTGTCCGGCCTGAGCGATAGGCTTCTGCTGTCCCGCTACCTCATCTTCGGGCTGGTCATCGGCAGCTTCGACCTGATGCTGAGGCGTAACGTCCTCGCCAGTCTGATTCTGGGCGGTCTTCTGCTTATCCTCGTCAGCGAGTTCGCCTTGAGCTGGTGGTTCCTCCTCTTCCCGTTGCTGTTTACCTTTCTGGCGTTAAGCGCGATTATCGTCAGTCGCGTCGATGCCGCCCGGAGCCAGTCCCAGCTCGTCGGCGACTTCAACTGGCTCAAGCTGGGAAAGTTCTGGCTGGGCTTCGGCGTCGCGGTCTTCACCGTTGCCGCCGTCTTCTTTTTACTGATGCCGCGCATTGCCAGCAGTCAGGTGACTCAGGCGACCTGGCTGCCGAGTCGACTCGACCTTAGCCTGGGCGGTTTCCCCTTCCTTCCCAGCCGGCCCAGTGGCTTGGCGACGGAAGGCATCTTCCCATCTCAAGACAGCCTGGGCGGCGGGTACGCCACGCTGGGGTACACTGGCTCGTCCGCCGACCAGCCGGTGATGTACGTGCGCAGTCGAATTTCGAGCTACTGGCGCGGCCTGACCCTGGACGAGTATGACGGCCGCGGGTGGCTATCCTCGACGCCGGAAGTCAGGCAGTTGAGCGGCAGTCGCGGCGAATATCTGCTGCCCGACTCTAGCCAGGCATCGGGCGAGGACAAGGTCTACTGGCAGATTTACTATCTCCTTGCCGACCAGCCCAATGCCATCTTCACCGGTTACAGTCCGGGACGCATCTACCTGCCGGAGACCTTCCAGGCTTTCCTGGAAAAAGGCACCCTCTACCGGGCATATTCGCTCGTGCCGAACCTCCGCCCGGAGCGGCTGCGACTGGACCGCGTCGCCCCAGATGATGTTGAGAATCTGGCCCTGCCCCCAATAACGGAACGGGTGGCGGCGCTGGCGGAGTCCATCGTGCGGGGCGCGTCTACCGACTACGACAAGGCGGCGAGGCTGGAGAGTTTCCTGGCGACCAATTACCCTTATGATTTGAACGTGGGCGGTTTGCCGCCCGACCGGGATGCGGTCGATTACTTTCTATTTGAACAGCAGGCTGGCTACTGCGCCCATTTCGCCACGGCGATGGCGGTGATGGCACGGCACGTCGGCCTGCCGGCGCGCGTGGCGGCGGGCTACCTGCCCGGAGTCATCGATACAATGTCCGGCGCTCACACCGTGCGGGCGGGCGATGCCCACGCCTGGGTGGAAATCCATTTCCAGCGCCACGGCTGGGTGGCTTTTGACCCCACCCCCCGCGCCGACGCCGCGGTGGGCTTTGGCAGCGGACGCAACTGGGTCTACTTCGGGTTGCAGAACTTAACCGGCGTCAGCTTCACCGGTGTTATGTCCAGCCTGAAAGGGAATCTTTCTTTGGGCTCGCTCAGCGTGCCGCGCTGGGCGTGGGTGCTGGTGCCGGGGGTTGTCATACTTATTATTATGGTGGTCCGGCTGCTGGGTCGAAGAAAGAAACACGAAGGGGCACGGACGGAATACAGTCGTTTGGACGGAGAAGCACGATTAGCGGTGTTGAGGCAATACCGGAAAATGGTGAAGCTCCTGGGGAAGAAGGGCGTGCCCGCGCGCCCGGCTTACCAGCCGCTCGCCGAATACGCCGCTTTGGCACAGGGGAGGCTCCCGGCGGGGCGGGAACTGGTCGACTGGTTGACCGATGCAGCCGATCGCGCGGCTTACGACCCGGCGCCGTTTCCTCCGGCAATGACACAAGAAGCCAGAGGCAAACTTCAGGAACTGAAGAGGGTGGTGAGTCCAGTTGCTTAAGTGGCGTTTACCTTCACGGCGGGCTTGATATTCGGTTACCTCTACTACCGCACACGCAGCCTGACCCTGCCGATTGTTGCCCACGGCATCGGCAACATGGTGCTGGTGGCGGTGATGCCGTTCCTGTTTTGATATCTGACTTGACAAGCCCAGAATTCTCGTGTACACTTCTTAACTAAATAAGCAAAAGCTGAGAACGAGACTAGTACGTCTCTGGTAAAGGCACAGAGAGCCGGGTACGGTGGAAGCCGGCGCCAGAGCGGGGACGGAATGGACTCGGGAGCTGCGAGTCGAACGTCCCGATTTCATCGGGATAAGTAGGCGCTGACGGAAAGGGCACCGTTATCAAAGCCCGGGGTATCTCCTTCACAAGCGAAGGACGTACCTGGAAGAGATGGTCCTTCACTTGTGAAGGACTAACTAAGGTGGCACCGCGAAGGTTTGACCTCTCGCCCTTAAGGCGAGAGGTTTTTTTATTGCTCTTTTTTGGCGAAAGGTGAGGCTCTTATGTATTATCCGACGTTAGAGGAAGTCAAAAAACTGAAAGGACAAGGGAACCTGGTACCTGTTTACCGGGAGATTGTCGGCGACCTTGAGACACCGGTGTCTGTCTTTCTCAAGGTGGCTCAGGGGGGCAACTCATTTCTCCTGGAGAGCGTTGAAGGCGGACAAAGGCTGGCGCGTTACAGTTTCATCGGTACTGACCCATACCGCGTCATCGCCACGAAAGGTAGGGGCAATGGTGACCCGCTGCCGCTCATCGCCGAAGAATTGAACAAATACCAGATTGTGCCCCTTAGCGGCCTGCCGCGCTTCAGTGGTGGCGCGGTGGGTTATCTGGCCTACGAAACAGCCGCCCGTTTTGAACGGTTGCCCTCCCCCACGGCCGACCCCCTGGACTTGCCGGAGGCGTTCTTCATTTTCGTGGACACTATGCTTGTCTATGACCATGTTACCCATAAAATCAAGGCTTTGAGCCACGTCCACCTTGACGGAGATATTGAGAAATCTTACCAGAGGGCAGTAGAGAAAATTGATGACCTGGTGGAACGACTAAACCAGCCTCTTAAGCAGTACCAGGGCAAGAAAGGCCCCTCTCATAACACGAATAGCCAGGACTTGCTCTCGAACTTCCCTGAAGGCAGGTTTGAGGAGGCTATTCTGAAGATAAAGCGTTATATTACTGAGGGCGAAGCGATTCAGGTAGTGCTCTCCCAGAGACTAGTCAAGCCGACTGACGCACATCCTTTTGAAATCTACCGCGCCCTCCGCACCATTAACCCCTCCCCTTACATGTTTTATCTTGATTTCAACGACTTTCAGATTATCGGGGCTTCTCCGGAAATGCTGGTGAGGGTCGAGAACGGCGCCGTGATGACGCGTCCTTTAGCGGGCACGAGGCCGCGGGGCAAAAGTCCGGCTGAGGACGCCCGGCTGGAGCAGGAGCTAAGGACCGATGAGAAGGAGCGCGCCGAGCATATCATGCTGGTGGACCTGGCGCGCAACGACATCGGGCGAGTCAGTGAGCCGGGCACCGTTAAGGTCAGCGACGTGATGGATATTGAGCGCTATTCCCACGTGATGCACCTTGTTACCCACGTGCAGGGCAAACTGGCGAGAAACATGAGTGCTTATGATGCCCTTCGTGCCTGCTTCCCGGCCGGTACGGTCTCCGGAGCCCCCAAAATCCGGGCAATGGAAATCATCGCGGAGCTTGAGTCGGAGAAAAGGGGTCCGTACGCCGGAGCGGTAGGTTACTTCTCCTTCTCCGGAAATATGGACACGGCAATCGCCATCAGGACCATCGTGATGACCAGGAGCACTGCCTATGTCCAGGTGGGGTGTGGGGTGGTGTATGATAGTGTGCCGGAACGTGAGTATGAGGAGACAATGAATAAGGCAAGAGCCATGCTCAAGGCAATCAGTCAGGCTGAGGAGGGAGGAGGATAAGATGTTGCTGTTGATTGATAACTATGATAGTTTTACCTATAACCTCTACCAGTATTTGAGCGAGCTGGGTGAGGAGGTGTTGGTCATGCGAAATGACAGGGTCACCGTTGAAGAAGTGGCGCGGATGAAGCCAGAGCGCATAGTCATCTCACCAGGGCCATCGACGCCGCTGCGGGCTGGTGTTTCCAACGATGTTATCCGACATTTCGGCGCAAAGTTGCCGATACTGGGCGTCTGCCTGGGGCATCAGTGCATCGGATATAGCTACGGTGGCTCAATCGGTCAGGCAAAGCAAATCATGCACGGTAAGTCGTCAAAGGTTTTTCATGGCGGCAAGGGCGTGTTCGCCGGCCTGCCAAGTCCGCTCACTGTTATTCGCTACCACTCCCTGGTAGTGGAGCCCAGAGGACTGCCTGACTGCCTTGAAATAACCGCCTGCACAGAGGACGGTACGATTATGGGTCTGAAGCACCGCCAATACAAAGTGGAGGGGGTGCAATTTCACCCCGAGTCCTTTATGACCGAGGCCGGAAAGGACTTGTTGAGGAATTTTCTGAGGGGGGAAATCGCAAATGATTAAAGAAGCTATTGCGGCGCTGGTCTCCGGGCGCTCACTGACCACCGATGAAGCCTCCTCGGTGATGGAAGAAATCATGAGAGGCGAAGCCACGCCGGCCCAGTTCGGCGCCTTTGTCGCTACCCTCAGATGCAAAGGGGAAACGGTGGAAGAAATCATCGGCCTGGCGAGGGCGATGCGGGCTAAGGCGATTCCGGTAAATGTTCCCGGATTAGTTGTAGACACCTGCGGCACCGGCGGCGATGGTTCGCTCACCTTCAACATTTCCACGGCGGCGGCTTTTGTCGCCGCGGGAGCCAGGCTGAAAGTAGCCAAGCAC
>JBGOXU010000022.1:0-9843 GCA_041479305.1 Dehalococcoidia bacterium | reverse complement strand
GCAGGCCCTTCCCTCTCCCGTCGAGGGAGAGGGGGAGGCTCAGTTACCTCCTCATGTTAGAACCGGGGTTTGCAGATAATCTCTTTCACTCTCATATTGAAGAAGTTGTGCGAGTTCACCGGGTTCAGCACCACTGCGGTGTCCGCGCCCTTCGCCGTGCCGGCGATGGCGATGACTTCCTCGTCGGTTCTTACCAGTCCGGCATCCGCCGCCATCATCGCAATCTCCAGCGTCACTTTCATCCCCTCGCCGCCGGCCACCCTCAGCACATCGGAAATGAGGTCGCCGAGCTCGGTGGTATTGGTCTTGTTGCGCACCGACCGGCTGATGGCGGCGAAGATATGCGGGCAGGTCAGGATGATGCCGCCCTTGCTCTCGACGATTTTCTTGTTCTCATCGGTGAACTCCTGGGTATTGGCCCCCTTGAAGCCGGCACTGTGCGTGACGATGATGACGCGCAGGCCCTTCAGGACGTCCACCGCCTTGACCGCGGTGTTGCCCCACGTGGAGGCGACCAGCGCCGTCTTGATGCCCAGCTCCTTCGCCCGCTGTCTAGCGATGCGCAGGACTTCATCGGTATTCTCTTCGCCGGTCTTGTCAAAATAGACGATTTTAGCTTCCATTTTTCACCTCTTAAGCGATGGTATTCTTCAGCGTGCCGATGCCGCCGCACTTGATTTCAATAACGTCACCGCTCTGCATCGGCGCGATGCCGGCCGGCGTCCCGGTAGCGATGACATCGCCGGGGAGGAGGGTTATGGAGTTCGTGATGAAGGCAAGCAACGTGGGGACATCGAAGACGAGGTCGTTGGTGCTGCTGCTCTGTTTCCGGACGCCGTTCAGGTACGATTCCACGAGGACATTGCCCGGGTCGAGCTGGGTCTCAATCCATGGTCCTAGCGGCGAGAAAGTGTCCGAACCCTTGGCGCGGGTCCACTGCTTATCGATTCTCTGCCAGTCGCGGGCGGTGACATCGTTGAAGCAGGTATAGCCCAGGACATATTGCATCGCGTCGGCTTTGCTCACCCGCGTCGCCGTCTTGCCGATGACGACGCCCAGTTCCGCCTCGTAGTCGAGCTGCTGGCAGCCCGGCGGTCGCACGATTTTATCCTCCGGCCCGATGACCGAGGTGGACGGTTTGAAGAAGGTCAGTGGTTCCTTGGGGACTTCCTGTTTCACTTCCTGGGCGTGCTTGTAATAGTTCAGTCCGATGGCGATGACCTTGGAGGGCAGGCACGGCGCGAGGAGCTTCACTTCGCTGAGCTTGTCGAACTCCCCGGTGCCCTTGATGCCGCGGTAGGGCGTGCCGGCGATACGCTCGATGCGGTTGTCCTTCAGGATGCCGTAGGCCGTCTTTCTGCCGATGCTGTAACGAACAATTTTCATTGTTGAGTCCTTTCTCCCGCGCAATTACCGCAATTTTATATTTTTTGCTGGGGGATTGCAAGCCTTTATTATTCTCAATAATCGGCCGGTCCCAAACTCAATCCGCCGTCGGCGATGATGTTCTCTCCGGTAATATAGCTGCTTTCATCGGAAACCAGGAAAAGCACCACACTGGCTATTTCTCCCGGCCGGGCCAGTCGGCCCAGTTTGATTCCCTTTTTCCACTGTTCAATTCGCTCTGGAGCCATCGCGAGGACACGAGGCGTCTCGACCACGCCCGGGGAAATACAGTTGACGTTTATCCCGTAAGGCGCGACTTCTTTGGCCAGCGCTTTGGTAAAGCCAATGATGCCTGCTTTGGCGGCGGAGTACTCAACTCCTTTCATCATACCGATTACTCCGGAGGTAGAGGAGATGCTGACGATTTTTCCGGTGCGCCTTTCTATCATGTGGTTGATTACTGCCCGTGTGCAATTGAGCGCCCCGAGGAGATTGAGATTGACTATTTCCCTGCCACGGTCTTTGTCCGATTGGGCAAAGAAATCAAGTTTAGTTTTGATTGAAGGTCCCGTTGAGCCACCGGCCACGTTGACCAGGATGTCTATTTGCCCAAATTTGCCCAGGGTAGTTTTGACCAGTTGTTCAGTTTGATTGGCGTCGGTGACGTCTAACTCCACCGCCAGTGCTGTGTGCTGTGAGGCAGAGATTTCATCAGCGACTTTTTGAGCGGCCCCTTGGCTGATGTCAGCGATGACCGGTTTTGCCCCTTCCGTAGCCAGCAGGCCGGCAATCGCTCGCCCGATGGTGCCGCCGCCACCGGTCACAATGGCGACTTTATTCTTTAGGCGCATACTGTTACCTCCATACTCAGTCCTGAATGGGTAGGATTTTCCCCCAGCGGCGGCGAAAATTCTCTTTAACTTCCGGATTGAGCAGCCACTGCGGCCATTGCCCGTTAACCAGCCGGACAATCTCTTCATAGGGTCTCCTGGCTAGCTTCAGTTTGGATTCCTCGGAGTAGTAGGCGACATGAGGCGTGATGATGACATTCTCGAACTTGAGGAGGGGATGGTCGACGCCCATACTTTCTCCCTGCAGCACGTCCAGTGCCGCCCCGGCAATATAGTCCTGAGCGAGCGCGGTAACCAGCGCCGCCTCATCGATGAAGTCGCCGCGGGCGCAGTTGATAAGATAGGCGGTTGGCTTCATCTTTTTAAATTGCTCTATGCCGAGCATATGTCGTGCCGACGGGGTGAAGGCGGCATGTACGGAGACAAAGTCCGAGTTCGCCAGTAAATAGTCAAAGGACACCGGTTCCACACCCAGTTCCTCGCAGGTGCGGGGAGGAACGTTGGGGTCAAAGGCGACGACTTTCAGTCCAAATCCCTTTCCCCGTGGCACAAGACTTCGGGCAATGCGACCAAAACCAACCAGCCCCAATGTCTGTCCCCGGAGTGAAAACATAGGTGGCAATATCTGGAATCGGATTTCTCTTTTTTCATAAGAACTCCACTTCCCGGCTCTCACCGCCCGGTCTAGGCGGACTATTTTTCGGGCACAGGCAAGAATGAGTGCCATCGTGTGTTCGGCTACTTCCTCGGTGCAGTAGCCCGCGGGATACGAAACACAAATGCCGTATTCGGTGGCGGCGCCAATATCGATACTTTCAAAGCCGGTGCCGTCGTTGTAAATCATCTTGCACTGTTTCAGGTGTCCCACCACTCTCCGGGTAAGCGGTCTTCGAAAGGTAATCACAAAGTCGGCATCGCCGGTGGCGGCAACTATTTCATCCTCAGTCTGACAGGGCCTGGTGAGAAACTCCGCCCCCAGCTTGCGGTAATCTTGGGCATCGTGCGGGATAAAGGGATTAGACACAATCATAACTACCTTGAGAGTCATTTCCACTCCCTGTGGGCTTGCTGAGCCATTCTATTTACCCCTGAGAAAAGAAAAAGAGGGGCCAATGCCCCTCTTAGACTTCTGGTTTCAGTTTTCCCAGCACCGTCCGGAACCGTGCCAGTATGCTGGCAGTGGTGGTGAAGGGGTAGGGAGTCCTTTCTGTGGCAGGCTCAAGTTTGAGGACGACAAAGGTAGGTCCCCGTTGGTCAAGGACCTTTTTCAGGTTCTTTTCTAGGTCGGACAGTTCGCTGAAGGCATAGGTATTGCAGTATCCCGCCGCGTGAGCCAATCCGGCAAAATCCACCTTGCCGGCGCAGGGAATTGGCTGGCCCCCGCTGGTGCGGTAGACGCTGTTCTCAAAGACAAAGTGGATGAGGTTGGGCGGAGCCATGTGGGCAATGGTCACCAGGGCGCCCAGGTTCATCAGCAGACTGCCATCGCCGTCCAGGATGATGACTTGCTTGTCCGGTCGTGCCAGCGCCAGCCCCAGTCCCATCGATGACGCTTTGCCCATCACGCCACTGAACATCAGGTCAAGGTCCGGGTTGGTGGAGACCTGCGGCCACTCGAAGTTGGCGGTCATCGTTGGGACCACAATGGCGTCGCCGCGATGACGTGAAACCACTTTCAGCGCCTCAAAGCTATTCATCATCGCTGATTTCACATCCTAACAGAACGGCGACTGGTTTCTGGGCTTTTTTGGCTTCGTCTAAGGCAAGGGAGATTCTATCGATGTGTCTATCATCTTCGACCAAGTGGTGATGGATGCCCCAGTCCTCGATTGCCTGCCGGATGTAGATAGCAGCGGAATCGGTCATCGGCGCGTTGCTTTTCCAGCCGCGACAGCTAATCAGGAAGAGCATCGGCAGGTGAAGGTCGATGGCCAGCCCGCGCACAGAGTCGCCCGACTCATAGAAGCCGGTGTTCTGAATCAGCACCACGGGCGATTTCCCGCCCAGCATCAGTCCCGCCGCGATGGCGATAACCTCACCCTCCCGACAGGCTGATACCAGTTTGAATTCAGGACGACTTTCAATCAGGCGGTAAAGGCGGCGGCTGTCATCGTCAGGCACGGTTACGACGTAGTCGAAGCCGCATTTCTTGAGTTCCGTAAGGATTTTGCTCGCCGTTAGCGCCATTTCGCCACCTCTCGCCACAATGATAGATTATCCCCAGGGTAATTTCAATATCGCCAAGCCCGTGCTATAATGGGGTCGATTTTCGGAAGGAGGTTCCAATGAAGGACTTCGAGGTTATCGATTGCCACATTCATCTCTCGCCCACCCTTGAGCAGGAAGTCGGTTACTATCCTTATCCCGGCCGCCGGGACCAGGACCGCTGGGCTTACCCCGAGATGGCAAATGCCTATATGGACCAGGCCGGCATCTCGAAAATGGGCTTCATGATTTTGATTCCACGGCAGTTCCGGGCGCCGCTGTTTGAAAAAGGCAGACTGATGGAGCTACCCGAGGCGCGACGCCGCCAGGAAATGAAAAAAGTCAGCGACGAAATCGTCGCTTTGCAGAAGAAGTACAACGAGTGGGGCTGTGGGGTGGGGAGGAAGAACCCCAGATTGATACCGTTTATCACCATCACGGACGACTTCGGCGACGAGAAAGCTATCCTGAAGGAGCTGGAGCTCAGGGTGAAGCAGGGGACGAAAGGCGTCAAGCTCCATCCCGGCATCTACTCCTTCCGGCCGGATAATGAAGTCCTGTTCCCGATGTACGAGAAGTGCCAGGAGCTTGGCCTGCCCGTGCTCTCCGATACTGCTCCCTATCCCCACTCTGGCCAAATTCAGGTGTATCCTCTCCATTATCAGGTTCCTAAGCCGCATATCGAATATGGTGAGCCAGTTAAATTCGAGCCAGTCTTGAAGACTTTCCCGCGATTGAAACTAATAATGGCCCATCTGGGTTCCGCTTGGTGGGACGAGAGGGTGGAGCTGGCGCAGAAGTACTCCAATGTGTATTTTGACACGTCTCAGGGATTTTTGGCGTCCGACCGTATCCCCATCAATGCGCACCGCGGGTTAGGGGAGGAAGACACCCCGCGCATCATCCGCAAGATTGGCATCAAACGGGTACTCTTCGGTACGGACTGGTCAGCGCTGGCCGCGATGCCCCAGCTGGAACAGATTCTGAGGATGAACCTGACGGACAGGGAGAAGCAGGCAATCCTGGCAGACAACACGAAGCGGGTGTACAACCTGTAACTATTCCATGTGGCAGAAACTGAGTAAGAGCTATCCGCCCCAGTTCGAGCTATTGCCTCTGTCTCTGCTCCTGGTTAGCATTTATCTGGCCGTGTCTTCCTATTCATCGCTGCCGGACAGAGTCCCGACTCATTTCAATTTCTGGGGTGTGCCGGATGGGTGGGGTGACAAGAGCTCGATACTCGCTTTGCTGGCGCTTAATGCCTTTGTGTACGTATTGCTTACAGTGATAAACGTACTGCTGGCCATCGTCAGGGACCCCAGAAAGCTCATCAACCTGCCTGAGAAGAGGAAGGCGGCGCTTACTGACGCTCAAGTCGAATGGCTCCGTATCTTCCTTAACCGGTGTCTCTTCGTTATGAAGGTGCTGATTCAGGGTTTTCTTCTGTATACAGTCTACATCACCATCGAAATTGCTCTTGGGCGGGCGGCCGGTCTGGGGGACTACTGGTTTTTATTCCTGATGGCAATAATGGCGCTGGTCTTTTTCATGGTCTGGAGGAGCTTCCGCATTGCCAGTCCCGGCAAGGCGCCTCCCTCATTGCCTTAGCGCTCCTGGTGTGCTATATTTTGGGTAATGATTAAGGTCGAGTTTGTTCCTTCGGGTAGTGTTACCACGCCCAGAGGTTTCCGCGCCGGCGCCACCTGCGCCGGAATCAAGAAGAAAGAAGCCCCCGACCTCGGTATCCTGGCGTCTGAGGCGTCCTGCGTCGCCACCGGACTCTTCACCGCTAACCGCATCAAGGCGGCGCCGGTTGTCTTGTCCCAGCGCCGAATCGCGGGCGGGAAAGCATCGGGGGTGGTGGTCAATGCCGGCTGCGCCAATGCCTGCACCGGCGAGCAGGGGCTGATGGATGCCGCTGAGATGACCTCCCTGGCGGCCGAAATAATTGGCGTTCCCGCTGAAGAAGTGCTCGTCGCCAGCACCGGCGTTATCGGACAGCTTCTGCCGATGGCCCGCATTCGTGAGGGAATGAAGAAGGTCGCCTTCACTCTCGATGGTGGCAACGACCTCGCTCGTGCCATTATGACCACTGATACCGTGCCCAAAGCCGCCGCCGTCAAGATGGAGGGCGCCGATTTTACTATCGGCGGCATCTGCAAAGGCTCCGGGATGATTCACCCCAGCCTGGCCACTTTTCTGTGCTTTTTGACCACCGATGCCGCCGTGGATAAGGACTTCTTGAAGCAAGCCCTGCGCCAGGCGGCGGACGTTTCTTTCAACATGGTCTCGGTGGACGGCGATACCAGCACCAACGATACGCTCTTGTTTCTGACTAACGGCCTCGCCGGCAATGAGCCGATTACGAAGAAGAGCCGGCTGGCCGAGGCTTTCCAGCAGGCCTTGAACCACCTCTGCATTCACCTGGCTAAACTGATTGCCCGTGATGGCGAAGGCGCCACCCACCGCATTGAAGTCACCGTCAGCGGCGCCCCCAATGTCTTTGCCGCCCGGCTCGCCGCCCGCACCATCGTCAGCTCCTCACTGGTCAAGTCGGCCGTGCACGGCGCCGACCCCAACTGGGGCCGTATCGTCGCCGCGCTGGGGCGGAGCGGGGTGGAGGTGGAGGAAAAGAAAATCGACCTCTATCTGGGCAATGTCTGTCTGCTCAAGGACGGGCGGCCCGTGCCCTTCGACCATGATGAGGCGGTGCGGGTTTTATTCAAGGATGAGGTGCCCATTGCCGTGAACCTTAACATGGGCATCGGCACGGCCACTGCCTGGGGCTGTGACCTCTCGGAAGAATACGTTACCATCAACAGCGCCTACACGACATAGCGATGGATAAAGCAATCGTCATCAAAATCGGCGGCGCCACGCTGGGGAGCCACGATACCACCCTCGAGGACATCGTCCAGCTTCAGAAGCAGGGCAGAGCGCTCGTCGTCGTTCACGGCGGCGGCAAGATTATCAGCGACTGGCTGAAGAAGCAGGGCGTGGCAACGAAGTTCGTCCGCGGCGAGCGGGTCACCGACAAAGCTTCTCTCGACATCGTCACCGCGGTGCTGGCGGGTCTGACCAACAAGGAAATCGTTGCCGCCATCAACACCCTCGGCGGCCGGGCGATTGGTATCAGCGGCGTCGATGGCTCGCTCGTCCAGGGCAAGATTAGTGATGCTGAAATGGGGTACGTGGGCACCGTGGTGAAAGTTGACCCTGAGCCGCTTAAGGCGCTATTGAATACGGGCTATGTGCCCATCATTGCGCCGGTGAGCCTGCACGCTTACGACCGCCCTCCGGATGCCTCCCAGATTCTGAACGTCAACGCCGACCTCGTTGCCGGCGAGATTGCCGCGGCTGTCAAAGCCGAGAAGCTTATCTTTTTGACCGATGTGGCGGGCATCAGCGATAAGTCGGGAAAACTGCTGGACCGGCTGTCAGCGAGGGAAGCGGAAGAGCTGATTGCCTCCGGTGTGGCTTCCGGCGGGATGATTCCCAAAATCAAAGCCTGCCTGAAAGCCCTGGCCACCACGCCCATCACCCGCATCATCGATGGCCGTCAGCCGCACGCCCTGCTCAACGAAATCCGGGGTAAGGGCGATGGCACGACGATATATGGATAACGGACCCCAAGAGGGGGTAATCCGATGGAGAATCAGAAGCGGGGCGTCAAGAGGGGCGCTAGCCCCTCTTGAAAGAATCTTCCCCCTTTTCCCTGCCAGGGAAGGGGGGTCAGAGGGATAGGTCACCGGACTGGGTGACAACGTCTTATAGGAGTAACATATGACAAACTGGCAGGAACTGGCGGCAAAGTATTTTATGAACACGGTGGAGCGTGTCCCGGTCACCCTGGTGAAGGGTGAGGGTTGCTACGTCTGGGACGATAAAGGCAAGAAGTACCTGGATTTTGTGGCGGGGTGGGCGGTCAACAGCCTGGGGCACTCCCATCCGGTCCTCGCCAGGGCTATCGCCAGGCAGGCACGGACCCTCATCCAGGTCTCCAACCAGTTCTACTCCGTGCCGCAGATTCAGCTTGCTGAGCTTCTGGTGAAGAACAGCTGTCTGCAGAAGGTCTTTCTGTGCAACAGCGGCGCCGAAGCCAACGAGGGCGCTATCAAGCTGGCCCGGCGCTACGGCGCCCGCCACCTCAACAGCGCCTACGAGGTCATCAGCGTCACCGGCTCTTTCCACGGCCGGACGCTGGCGATGGTGGCCGCCTCCGGTCAGGCGAAGTACCAGCAGCCTTACCTGCCTCTGCCTACCGGCTTCATCAATGTGGATTTTAACGATTTCAATGCCATAAAGTCGGCGACTGGCGAAAAGACCTGTGCCGTGATGCTCGAGCCGGTGCAGGGCGAAGCCGGGGTCAAAATCCCCGATAAAGCCTATCTCAAAGCCGTCCGCGACTGGTGCACCGAGAAGGGCATTCTGATGATTCTGGACGAGGTTCAGACCGGCATCGGCCGGCTGGGGACGCTCTTCGGCTATAAACAGTTCGGCATTGAGCCGGATGTGATGACCCTGGCTAAGGGGCTGGGGGGCGGGGTGCCCATCGGGGCGATTATGGCCAAGGAAAAGGCGGCCGTCTTTGTCCCCGGGGAGCACGGCTCGACCTTCGGCGGCAACCCGCTCACCTGCGCCGCCGCCTACGCCACGCTCAAGTACATTCTGGACAATGATGTCGTCAGCCACGTCAAAACTGTCGGCAAGCATCTGCTCGACGGGCTGGGGAAACTGAAGCGGAAATACGCCTTCGTCACCGATGTACGCGGACTTGGCTTGCTGTCTGCCATCGAGTTCAAGGAAGAAATCGGCAAGGCGGCGCTGATGGCCTGTTTGGAAAACGGCCTGCTGGTCAACCGCGTCCGACCCAATGCCCTGCGCTTTATGCCGTCGCTCATCGTTACCCGGGAGGAAATTGACGAAGCCCTCGGCATTTTGGACAGGGTGCTGGCTAATTTTGCCTAGTCCGGGGCTATCGTAATCGCCTGATTTGTGCGATAATTAGGGTAGAAAAATGGCACATTACATCCGCGGCTACAAAATACCCCTGCTGGTATCAGCCATTCTCCTTTTTGCCTGTGTCCTCACCGCTTTCTTCTATACTTTCATCGGGGTGATGGATGAGGTGGGGACAAGCGGCGCGCCGCTCTCCACGGCTGACCTCTCGGCGGTGCCGCAGTCGGTGGTCGATGATGCCACCACCCTGGCGAATGAGCTTTTTGGCGATTACCGGGGCAAGTACAACGTCTTTGTCAATGAGCTCCTGGAGCTCTATGTCGAAGCCAAAGACACCAATGTTGTCGTGCTGTTCAACCCGGGGGGCTGGGGGTCGACGCGCTCGGAAGACACGACGGGCTGGGCCAGCATCTTCGATGGCATCCGTAATGAACTCCATGTG
>JBGOXU010000021.1:0-9909 GCA_041479305.1 Dehalococcoidia bacterium | reverse complement strand
CTGTGGATGCTGGTTAAGGAGTAGCTACCTCAAAATCAGGTTATCAATCAGTCTAGTCTTCCCAATCTTTACCGCCAGAGATGCCAGCGCGCCGGGTCGGATGGCATCAAGCTCCTCAACAGTCTCCGGGTCGGCGATGCTGACGTAATCGATTGCCGCCAGCGACTCTTTTTGAATGAGGGCAATCATCTGCTGGCGGATACCCTCGGCGTCCTTTTCACCTTTCCAGAATAACTCATGCGCCAGCATCAGGGATTTGTAGAGGACAGGCGCCGCCTTACGGTGCTCGGCGTCGAGATAGACATTGCGACTGCTCAGCGCCAGGCCGTCCGGCTCGCGCACCGTCGGCACGACCACTATTTCCAGGTTCATATTGAGGTCGGCTACCATCTTCTTGACCACGATGACCTGCTGGGCGTCCTTCTGCCCGAAGTAGGCTTTGGTCGGCTGGACAGCGTTAAACAGTTTATTGACCACGGTCGCTACGCCGCGGAAATGTCCGGGCCGAGACGCCCCTTCGAGCCTGTCAGTGACCCCCTTGACCTCCACCCAGGTGTTAAAACCCGGCGGATAGACTTCTTTCTCCGGGGGCATAAAGACAATATCGTTCCCCACCGCCTCCAGCATTCTCGTATCCTGGTCGGGGACGTGGGGGTAAGCCTTGAGGTCTTCGCCGGGGAGGAACTGGGTGGGATTGACGAAGATGCTGGTGACCGTAGTCCGGCATTCCGCCTTGGCGCGCCGCACCAGCTCGATATGGCCCTCGTGGAGAGCGCCCATCGTCGGCACCAGGCCCACGGGTTCCGCCAGCTGTTTTCGCAATTGCTTCATTTCGGCAACGGTTCTGACGATTTGCATATTGGTTACCTCGCCTCCTGTGTCCCCCTCTCCTGGAAGGAAAGGGGGAGAGAATTACTGAAGAGGGGCTAGCGCCCCTCTTAGACGTCCCGCTTCTAATTCAACGGCGCTAGAGTAGATACCCACGGGCAAAGCCCGTGGCACTTTAACAATTCAAGCTTCGCTTGACGCCCTTCGGGCGAGTTCTCATTCACCCACGGGCAAAGCCCGTGGAACTCTGCCCTTCGGGCTCCTTAGAAGCCCTTTTGTCCAAACAAAAAAGCCTTCCCTGACATAACCAGAGAAGGCCTTGGGTTTCCCTTTTTCCGCCGTCTCGGTTCGTCAGAATCCAAGCGACTCTATTGTCTTAGACTACCAGAAGCTCCCCGCCGTAAAGGTCGAGGGCTGATGGTTAGATTGTATCGATTGCCGTCCTTTTTGTCAACGTGAGGGCGGAAAAGGTATGGTGGAAGTTGGGGACACTGATGCCCAAGAAGGTGGTTTTGGTCAATCACAGCAAATGCCATCCGTAGTCGTGTGCTGGGGGCAAACGCGCGGCGGACCTCGCTCCAAGTCGAGGGGAAAGGTAAGTCTCAATAGGGGCTAGCGCCCCTTCAGGGAGAACCCTTCAGGGTGAACCCTCTTAACGCCCCACCTCTAACTCGAGGAGACCAGCGTACGCAGATTGCCATCACCTTCCCGTTACACTATAATGGACAGAAACAGGAGTCACGACCATCGAAATTATTCCGGCCATTGACATCCGCGGCGGGCGCTGCGTCCGCCTCCTGCAGGGCGATTACAACAAGGAAACCGTTTTCTCGGATGACCCCCTCGATATGGCGCTGAAGTGGCAGGGGATGGGCGCGCCGCGGCTGCACATCGTCGACCTTGACGGCGCCGCCAGCGGCGAAATTCAAAACCTGGAAATAATCAAGAACATCGCCAAAGCCGTCCTGGTGCCCACCCAGCTGGGGGGCGGTATCCGCAACATGGAGACCGTGGAGATGGTGCTCAAGGCGGGGCTCGACAGAGTTGTCCTGGGAACGGCCGCTGTGGAGAAACCCGAGTTCGTCAGAGAAGTGTGCCGGCGCTTCGGCGAATCGGTCATTGTCAGCCTTGATGCCCGGGACGGGCGCATCGCCATTCGGGGCTGGCTTCAGGAGATGGAGCTGACCGCCATCGAGCTGGCGAAGCAGATGAAGGGGCTAGGGGTGGGGCGGTTCGTCTACACGGATATCTCGCGCGACGGCACGCTCACCGAACCCAACTTCAGCGCGCTGGCTGAACTAATCGAAGCCATCAGGTCGCCCGTTATTGCTTCGGGGGGCATTGCCTCGATAACTCATCTCAAGATGCTGCAGAAACTCGGGGCGCAGGGGGCAATCATCGGTCGCGCGCTGTACAGCGGCGAAATCAACCTCAAGCAAGCCCTTGATGTTATGAGCAAAACGTAAAGGAGCGCTTTGGTCAAACTGAAACTCGACGCAAAAGGACTTCTTCCCGCCATCGTCCAGGACGCGGACAACGGCGATGTGCTGATGCTGGGCTTTATGAATGAAGAGGCGCTGCGCCGCACCCTGACCAGCGGCGAAGTCTGGTTCTACAGTCGCAGCCGGCAGGAGCTCTGGCACAAAGGGGCGACCTCCGGCAACAAGCTGATAGTGCGCCAGGTCTGGCTCGATTGCGATAACGACACCGTTCTGGTCAAAGCCAAGCCGCTGGGTCCCACCTGTCACACGGGAAACCGGACGTGCTTCTTCCGGGAGCTGACAGCGAAGGACATCTAGTGCCTGCCTGCAGGAATGAGCGTAATATTGGTCTCCTCTCCCCAGCGCGGGCTTCGCCGTGAGCTCAGCCGAACGGAGAGGATTAAGGTGAGGGGGCGAAAACGAGCAGGCAGACCGTATGATTGCGCTTGGGTTTCACCCTCACCCTTGCCTCTCCCATCGAGGAAGAGGGGCTTCTTTTTGTTGGATAGGGATTCACAACTGAGCACTAGTAGGCTCAGGAAGACTGAGCGGCTTCCGCGGAATCGATTTCCACCGCTTTCTTCAGGGCGACAATGGCCACTTCCAACTGCGTATCGGCCGGCTCTTTGGCCGTTAATCCCTGCAGCCACCGCCCCGGCGCCAGTATGGTACTGACGAGCGGGTTGTGGGCATGCCTTGCCCCGAAGTGGACGACCTCATAGCCGATGGCGGCAATTACCGGAATCAGCAGGACTCTGGATGCTATCATTACCCACAGCGCCGGCCGCCCGATGAAGGAAAAGACAATGATAGCAATCATCAGCACGACGAAGAGGAAGCTCGTGCCGCAGCGGACGTGGACCGTGCCGTATTTCTTGATGGCTTCCACTTCCATCGGCACGCCGGCTTCGTAGGCGTTGACCGCTTTGTGCTCCGCCCCGTGATACCGGAAGACCCGCTTGATGTCAGGCACCATCCCCACCGCCACCAGGTAGCCCAGGAAGATTGCCAGCCGAATCAAGCCTTCGACCAGGTTAAACATCAGCGCCGAGTCGATATACTGGTCAAGGAGCTTGGTCAGGAAGAGCGGGACGAGGAGAAAGAGGACAATCGCCAGCGCGAAGGAGAAAATGATGGTGCCCCAGATGGCTTTGGCGGAAATCTCCTCTTTGATTTCTTCCTCAAGCGAGACGTTGGCTGAGTACATCAGGCTCTTGATGCCCAGCACCATCGATTCAATCAGGACGATGATGCCGCGGAGGAAGGGAGCGCGGCGTATCCAGCCCGTATAGATGCCGGCGAGGGGCACGACCTGGGTGACCGTTTCGCCGTTGGGTCGGCGCACGGCGGTGACGGCCGCCGTCTTGCCCCGTATCATCACCCCTTCAATGACGGCCTGTCCGCCGTAGAAGAACTTCTGGCTCATCGCACCTCAAATAAAGAAAAAGGAGCGGTTGGCGTTCCCGCTCCTTGCCGTAAAGGCTGAATTGGCCTAACCTTCTTGTTTCTTGTAGCGCCTCTTGAACCGTTCGACGCGGCCGGCGGTATCAAGCACTTTCTGCTCGCCGGTGAAGAACGGGTGGCACTTGCTGCAGAGCTCAACCTTGAGCGTCTGCCGGGTCGAGCCGGTGATGAAGGTGTTGCCGCAGGAGCAGATGACCTTGGCATCGTTGAAATACTTGGGATGAATCTTCTCTTTCATATCAGCTAGCGTAAACGCTTACCTTTCTCTTGGTCTTGCTGGCCGGCTCAAACTTGACGATGCCGTCGACGAGGGCGAAGAGGGTGTGGTCTCTCCCCACGCCGACGTTGTTACCCGGGGAAATTTCGGTGCCGCGCTGTCGAACAATAATCGACCCCGCGGTAACCGTCTCTCCGGCGAATCGTTTGACGCCGAGCCTCTGGCCGGGACTATCTCTACCGTTGCGGCTGCTGGCGGCGCCTTTCTTATGAGCCATCTGAAGTCACCTCTTTTTTGGTCGTGGTCGTGCGGCGCTTGCGTGGTTTCTTGACCGGCTCGGCTTCCGCAATGCCGGGACCGACTATCTTATCGATGACGAGTCGGGTGTGGAGCTGGCGGTGTCCCTGCTTGTGCAGCGTGGAGTGCGTCTTGTTCTTGAAGTTGGCGACAAGGATTTTCTTGTCCTTGAACTCGCCCTGCGCAGGGGCGACGACTTTGGCGCCCTCAACCGTGGGCTTGCCGACGGTCACTGTCTCGCCAGCGGAGAGGAGCAGGACTTTATCCAGCTCGATGGTCTTGCCATCAGCCACTTCCAGCCGCTCGACATCTATAGTCATTCCCGGGCTGACCCGATATTGTTTGCCACCTGTTTTAATGATTGCGTAAATGGTAGTCCTCCTAAGACAACAAGTTAAATTCTAGCAATAAGTGCGAGTGGATGTCAAATAGGAGTGTAGAAGGAAATTCAAGATTCAAGATGCAAGGTTCTAATTTGTGGCAAAGCTTTGAGCGTCATTGCGAGGTACGGAGTGCCCGTGGCAATCCCGACCGCCTCTGTCATTGCGAAGGCGCGAAGTGCCTGTGGCAATCTCAATGAATGATAATCTTTAGAGACTGCCACGTCCCGATTTCATCGGGACTCGCAGTGACAACCGCAGTAGTGTCATTGCGAGGAGCGGAGCGACGGGGCAATCTCAGTGTCTTTCGGTTTCGTTGAAAAGCGATACTCTCATTCTGCCGCTTGTTTTGGTGTGTTCTTTCTTTGTTGCCATATTTTCCTTATCGCTTTTCCTACTTTCTTGAACTCGGAATACGTGAATTTGTCACTTTTGGCGCAGTTGCAGACTGCGCAAGCCAAAACGCAGTTTTCTATCTCGTATCCCAGTTCATTGTCTCGACGGTCTATTTCTAGCTTCGAACGTCTCTTGCCACCGTAAAAATCCTTCCAAATCAAGGCAAAATCACTTTCCTTTATGCCACAATAGTGGCACTTCTCTCCGTCTCTCTCGTAAAGTTGTAGTCTCAGTTGTGCTTTCTGAGTCATTGTCTCCTCTCACCCCACCTGAAACTTCTTCACAAACCCCATATCCAGCGTTATGCCCAGCCCGGGCCGCCGGGGGATGTCCAGATAGCCGTCCTTCATCACGAACTTCTCCTTGGTTACGCCGTCGCGGAGGGGGTGGGGGGAGCGGTCGTATTCAAAGTAGGGTTCGGACGGAAGGCGGCGGTCAGGAAAATGGGGTAGAGCGGCAAAAAGCTGGAGGGCGGCCGCCAGCCCAACGTTTGTGCCCCAGACGTGAGGGTAGACCGGGATGTTCCAGGCGCTCGCCATGGCGATGATTCTCATCATCTCGGTGAAGCCGCCCACGGCACAGAGGTCGGGCTGGAGGATGTCCACCGCGCGGCGTTTAATCAGCTCGCGGAAGCCAAAGCGGGTCTGCTCGCACTCGCCGCCCGAGATGAGGACTTTTGATTTTTGCTTCACTTCAACATAGCCATCGATGTCTTCCGGCGGCACCGGCTCCTCGAACCAGTAGATATTGTAAGGCTCTACCGCACGGGCGAATTGAATTGCCTCGCCGGCATTGTAGGCGTGGTTGGCGTCCACCATCAGGTTGAGCTCATCACCAATCGCCTCCCGGATTGCCTGGACGAGCTTGATATCCTCCGCCAGCGACCCGTAGCCGACCTTCAGCTTCATCGCCGAAAAGCCGGCTTTTTTGTAGCCGAGCGCCTCGTCAACCAGGGCATCTTTGACACTGGCGACGTGCTGGGGCTGGTACAGGCCGGTGGCATAGACCCTCGCCTTGTTACGATACATCCCGCCGAGCAACTTGTGCACCGGCAGGCCGAGGGCTTTGCCTTTGATGTCCCACAGAGCGATATCGATGGCGCTGATGGCCGAGATGGTGGGACCCGCCCGCCCCTGGTCGCGGGTGCGATTGTACAGGGCGTCCCAGATGACCGCCGTATCAAACGGGTCGCGGCCGATGAGGAGGGGAGCGTAAGCCTCCTTGATGACATTTGCCGCGATGGAAATCGGCCCGCCGACGAAAAACGCCTCACCGATGCCGCTGACGCCTTCGTCAGTATTGATGACGCAGATTGCCGACTGGCGCTTTTCCGCCACTCCCTGCGACCACCCGAACGCCTGCTTGCCCAGTTTCCCCTCGAGGACATAGGTCTCAACGCCGGTGATTTTCATTGTCGCCTCCTTGCCTTCCGTAGATTTCGGTCAATTCTTTAAGCCGCTCTTTTATCGCGTCGGTAAGCATATCCGAGGTGAACCGCCAGCGCCAATTGCCTCCGTTCACACCCGGGGTGTTCATTCTCGCTTCGCTGCCTAGACCCAGAACGTCCTGCAACGGGATAATCGCCGTGTTGGCCGCGGACATCAAAGCCAGTCGGATGAAGTCCCAGTTGATTTCACGGCCATCGGTGCCGAGGTATTTTAGCGCGCGCCGGCGCTCTTTATCCATCGCCTCTTTGCCTTTGGTGGTAACCTCTTTTTCCTGGAACCAGCCGATGGTGGTGTTGTTATCGTGCGTGCCGGTGTAGACGACGCAGTTACGCGGGTAATTGTGGGGTCGATAGGGGTCTTTGCCTGATGCCGACCCGAAGGCGAACTGGAGCACCCTCATTCCGGGCAGGTCAAACTGGTCTCTCAGGGCGTGGACTTTGGGGGTAATGATGCCGAGGTCTTCGGCAATGATAGGCAGGTCGCCCAGGGCCTTCTTGACCGCGAGGAAGAAGTCCGCCCCGGGACCGGGCACCCAGCGCCCGTTGATTGCCGTCTTTTCACCCGCGGGGATTTCCCAGTATTTCTCGAAGCCGCGGAAGTGGTCGAGTCGGATAATGTCCACCATATTGCGCGCCGCTTTCAGGCGCTCGAGCCACCAGCCGTAGCCGTCCTTTTTCATCTCTGCCCAGCGGTACAGGGGGTTGCCCCAGAGCTGGCCCGTCTTGCTGAAGTAGTCCGGTGGGACTCCGCCCACCACGGTCGGCTGCCCCTCCGTATCGAGATAGAACATCTCCGGGTGCGACCAGACCTCGGCGCTATCGAGGGCGACGAAGATGGGCACATCGCCGATGAACTGGATGTTGCGCTCGTGACAGTATGTCTTCAGTTCACCCCATTGCCGGAAGAACTGATACTGCAGGAATTTGTGGCGCTTGATTTCCTGGGCCAGCTTCTGCCGCCATGAGGCAAGGGCCTCAGGCTGACGCGATTTCACTTCCGGCTCCCAGGTGTTCCACAGAGCCAGATTATGCTTTTCTCTCAGCGCCATAAACAGGGCAAAGTCTTCCAGCCACGGGACGTTCCGTTGAGCGAAGGCTTCATATTCCTCACGGACTTGAGGCGAAGCCTGCTCTTCAAACATCTGGAATGACTTCTTGAGGAGGGTTGCCTTGAATTGGACGACGACTCCAAAATCAACGCTGTTGTTACGAAAAGGGGGGAGATTGTCTAAGTCACTAGCCTGGAGAAACCCTTCCTCGACCAGCTTCTCCGGGCTGATGAGCAGGGGATTTCCAGCGAAGGTGGAGAGGTTCTGGTAGGGGGAGTTGCCGTAGCCGGTGGGACAGAGGGGCAGCATCTGCCACAGCTTTTGCCCGGCGCCGGACAGAAAATCGACAAATCGATAGGCCTCCTTGCCCAGGTCGCCGATGCCGAAACGGCCGGGAAGGGAGGTGGGGTGCAGGAGGATGCCGCTGGCCCTGAGAAAGCTCACCTGACTAAATCTCCACTCACTTCTGACTAGGAGCCCGGCGCTTTGCCGGGAAGCGCCGGAAGCGTCTGGCTGGCTTTGTACGCGCGCAGGTACATCTGCTCGGTGTAGTCCTTCAGCATACGCTTGCCACAGAACCGGGGTGACACCGAGCGGATTGCCTCTTTGACCATCGGCACCCAGCCGTGCGGCACGCCGGCGCGGTCCCGCTCGTAGAACAGCGGCACGATTTGCTGTTCGAGGAGAGAATACAGCGATTCGGCATCGTGTTTGTCTTCTTCTTCCGGATTGACGGTGACATCACCGATTGCCCAACCGTTCTTGCCGTTATAAGCCTCGTACCACCAGCCGTCGCGCACGCTGAGGTGCAGGACACCATTGATTGATGCTTTCATGCCGCTGGTGCCGCAGGCTTCCTGGAGCCGCCGCGGGCAGTTCAGCCAGACGTCTACGCCCTGGGCGAGATAGCGCGCCAGATGCGTATTGTAGTCCTCGACGAAGGCGATGCGCCCCTGGAACTCGCGGTCGGTGGCCAGAGAGAAGACCTGGTGCAGGATGTGCTTGGAAGGAAAATCGGCCGGGTGCGACTTGCCGGCGAAGATAATCTGCACCGGACGCCACTTGTCATTGACGATGCGTTTAAGGCGGGGTATATCCCGGAAGATTAGCGCCGGTCTCTTGTATTCGGTGAAGCGGCGGACGAAGCCGATGGTCAAGGTATCCTGGTCCAGAAGCGCGCCGATTGCCAGCACCTGCTGGGCGGTGGCTTCGCCTTTAGCCCATTTCTCCTGCGCGTGCTCCAGGATAACGTGGATGAGTTTACGCTTCAGCGACTGGCGTATGCTCCATAGCTCTTCATCAGGCATGTCCAGTATCTGCTCCCAGATGGCCGGGTCGTCACAGTTCCGCGATATGTCTTCACCCACATGTTTGGCGTAGAGATGATATAGCTCGGGGGCAATCCAGGTGGGGATGTGGATGCCGTTGGTGATATGAGTAAGCGGTACTTCATCTTCCTTGACGTTGGGCCAGAGCGATTGCCACATCCGACGCGCCACTTTACCGTGAAGTTCACTGACGGCATTACGCCGCTCAGCCATCTTCAGAGCCAGCGCGGTCATGTTGAAAATCTGCCCATCCGACCCCGCATACTGCCCCAGACCGAGGAAAGTCCCACGGTCGATGGTCAGCTGGCCCCAGAACTCGCGGAAAAACTTGTCTACGAGGTCGACGGGGAAGACATCGTGACCGGCGGGGACGGGCGTGTGCGTGGTAAAAACGGTGGTCGATTGCACTCGCTTGACGGCGTCGGCGAAAGAGGCGCCCTTTTCCACCTCTTCGCGGACTCGCTCCAGGGTCATAAAGGCGGTGTGACCCTCGTTGGCGTGCCAGACGACAGGCTGAATACCGAGCGCTCTGAGCACACGGACGCCGCCGATGCCCAGGACAATCTCCTGCTGGATGCGCTGCTCCCTATCGGCAATGTAGAGGCGGGCGGAAAGCTCGCGGTCGGCAGAAGTGTTCCCTTCCAGGTTCGTATCGAGCAGATAGAGCCTGACCCGCCCCACGTTGACGAGCCACACGCCGATGAACACAGTGCGGTTCTCCAGCTTCACTTTGGCGATGACCCTATCGCCCTGCGGCGAGAGCACGTGGCTGACCGGCGCTTCGTCAAAGTTGAGTTGCTGGTAGAGCTCTTCCTGCCAGCCTTCCGGCGAAATACGCTGGACGAAGTAGCCCTGCGGGTACATGAAGCCCACTCCCACCAGGGAGAGGCCCAGGTCACTGGCTTCCTTGAGCAAGTCTCCGGAGAGCACGCCCAGGCCGCCGGCGTAGATGGGCAGGGAGTTGTGAATGGCAAACTCGGCGGAGAAGTAAGCGATTGTCTCCGTGGCCAGCTCGGGGTGCT
>JBGOXU010000020.1:0-9924 GCA_041479305.1 Dehalococcoidia bacterium | reverse complement strand
GTGCCGGTGACGGCAAGACCATATTTCAGCTCGGGGTCGTCAACGCTGTGCCCCTTGACCAGGAGCGTGTCCGCCTCCTTCAGCTTGTCCAGTCCACCCAGCAGAATGGCGCGCAGGATAGAGATGTCCATTTTGTCTACCGGGAAACAGACGATGTTCATCGCCAGGAGCGGCTTGCCCCCCTTGGCATAGACATCGCTCAGAGCGTTGGCCACGGCAATCTGCCCGAAATCGTAAGGGTCATCGACGATGGGCGTAAAGAAGTCCACCGTCTGGACAAGCGCCAGCTCGTCCGACAGCTTGTAAATACCGGCGTCCTCCATTCCATCTATTCCGGCAATCAAGTTAGGATGATGGGGGAACGGTAGACCGGCTAATGCTTTGGCTAGGTCACCCGGACCTATTTTGCAGGCTCAGCCGGCGCCGTGAACGGTCTCGGTGAGGCGGGGACTTTTTTTATCAGCCATTCGTCCTTCCTTCATTGCAGTATAGCCGTATTATACCCAGTAAATCGCCCACCCTCAACCCCCCCCAGTTTTTAGAGTTCTTGGAGTTTGTGGAGTTCATAGAGTCATGAAGTTATTTTCTAGCCTGAACCAACTCAACAGACTCAATAAACCCATCCCCACCCCTACATGAATTCGCTAAGGATGCTTTCGACTGGTCTGGGGTCGAGTTTCTGTCTGACCAGCGGGCCGGCTTTCAAAGCGGGCAGCTGGTCTTCGAAGGTGGGGCGCTCCTTCCGGTAAAGAACGCCAATGGGAATCTTATCGTCCCATTCCTGGGCTTTCTGGAAAGCTCCTATCTTGTTGGTGGGGTCGTAGTCATCTCCCAACTTGTACACTCGCTCCTTGTACCAGGCATAGGTGTTTTTGAAGTTGAAAGACGGGCAGGGCTGGAGGACATCGATGAGGGCGAAACCGCGGTGCTTGATGCCGAGCTTGAGCATCTGGGTCAGGTGCTCGATGTCGCCGGCAAAAGCCCGCGCGGCAAAGCTGACGTCGGCGGCAATGGCCAGGGCGATGGGATTGATGGGGAGGGGGGCGCCCTGGGGGGTGGTCCGGGTGACAAAACCGGGGTCGCTGGTGGGGGAGGTCTGCCCCTTGGTCAGCCCGTAGACCTGGTTATCATGGACGAGGTAGGTAATCTGGTGGTTGCGCCGCACCGAATGGAGGAAGTGGTTGCCGCCTTCGCCGTAAGCGTCACCGTCACCGCTGATAGCAATGACGGTAAGCTCCGGGTTGGCAATCTTGGCGGCGACGGCGGGAGGGACGGGCCGGCCGTGGAGAGAATTGAAGATATTTCCTCTCAAGTAGTGGGGTAATTTGCCCGCCTGCCCGATGCCCGAGACGAGGAGAACCTGGTGCGATTCGAGCCCCAGCTCGACCAGCGCCCGCTTCATCGCCGTGAGGATGCCAAAGTCGCCGCAGCCCGGACACCAGGCTGGACTGAGTCCGGCGTAATCAGCAATCGTTACCATTAGAGGTAGCCCTCCTTTCGCATCCGCTCGATGATGAAGGCAGGGGTGATGGGCCGTCCGTCAAATCTGAGGATTTTACCATCGACCTTCTTGCCGGTTTCCGCCCGCAGGATGTGGGCGAGCTGAGCGGTGGCGTTGCTCTCCACGTCGTAGACCCTCTTAGAGGCACTTAGAGCTGCCATGGCCGCATCAGCCGGGAAGGGCCAGATTTCATTGAAGTGGACTAGGTTGATATCCACCTTGTCCCCGCGCAGGATGTCGACCGTCTCGCTGAGGGCGCCGTAGGTGCTGCCCCAGCCGATGAGCGTGGTCTCTGCCGTCTCGGGTCCGTAGCGGCGGGGTGGGGCAATCTCATTTCTAAGCCCGTCCATTTTGCGCAGGCGTTTTGACACCTGCTGGGTCCGGTCTTCGGCGCTTTCCGTCAGGTGGCCTTCTTCATCGTGTTCATCGGCATCGGTGACCACCAGGGCTTTGCCCAGCCCGGGGAGGGCACGCGGCGAGACGCCCGATGCCGTCACCTTGTGGCGTTTGTACTGCGCCGGGTCACCCATCGCGTCGGTGAAGATTTCGCCTCTTTCGATGGTTATCTTCGAGATGTCCGGGATTTCCACCGTGTTGTAGGCCGTCGCCAGGTGGTGGTCAATGATGACGATGGCCGGCGTCTGGTACTTCTCGGCGAGGTTAAAGGCTTTAGCCGTCTGCCAGAAGCAGTCTTCGATGGTTGCCGGTGTGAGGACCGACCGCGGGAACTCGCCGTGGTGGGCGTACAGAATAAACTCAAGGTCACCTTGTTCGGTGCGGGTGGGTAGGCCGACGGCCGGACCGGGTCGCTGTCCTTCTACGACCACAATCGGCGTCTCGGTGATGCCCGCGAGGCCCAACCCCTCCACCATCAGGCAGAAGCCGCTCCCCGAGGTTGCGGTCATTGCTCTGACGCCGGCGTAACCGGCGCCAACGGCCATGTTCATCGCCGCAATCTCATCCTCGGCGTGGACGACGACCACGTTGAAGTCCTTCGATTTGCTGGCAATGTACTCCATAATGGGGGTGGTGGGGGTCATCGGGTAGGCGGACACGAACTTGCAGCCGGCGGCCAGCGCGCCGAGGGAGACAGCGTCCGTCCCGTTGAGGAGCAGGCGCTTGCCGTCACCGATGGGGGAAAGGTGGTGGGGGAAGTCCCCGGTGAACTCTTTCCCGGCGTAATCGAAGCCGGCTTTGGCCGCTTTGACATTAGCTTCGGCGATGTCGCCCTTCCGCCCGAAATGCTCGCGGAGGAGCTTTGCCAGGAGCTCGAAGTCGTACTTAATCAGTCCCAGGGCGGCGCCGAGAGCCACGGTGTTGGACATAATCTTGCCGCCCGCCTCCTCCGCCAGCTTCTCCAATGGCACGCTGAACAGCTTGGAATCGCTATTGGTGAGCTTGATTTTCTCGCCATCGTAAATAATGATGCCCCTGGGCGTCAGCTCTTTGAGGTGCAGGTCAATGGTCTCCTTATTGAGGGCAAGGAGCATTTTGAAAAACCAGAGACAATGCTTACGAATTTTGCCGGCTTTGTGCTCGCTTATTGAGCTTCTTTATCACTATACCGGCGGCTATGCACGCCAGACCCGGCAGCAACATCACGAATACCCCCCAATACTTATATGGTTCATCAAGACCCATACCATAACCGAAGAACGATGAAATATAGGCAATTCCAACTACTATAGACCCTATCCAGAAGTATTTTGGTCTGGTGATGAACCCCCCGATAAGTGCCAGTAATGCACCGACAGCACCTGCGCACAATGTAATAAAATACCCAGCACCAGACCCCAATGTCCCTGTACTAACCCATGTCCAAGAAGATGAGAAGGATAGTGTTAATCCTAGTGCTATAAGCAGCAATCCAAACCAGGCGATAATTATTAATGTCACTCTCAACCTTCACCCCCCTTTCAGTTTAGTATATCCCGCCAGAAACCGTCGCTCTTCTTACTAATAACTTCCATAATGTCCATTATAGTCGCAAGGCGGCTACAATTGACGTCTTCCTCATGGTCAGCATCCTTCGCATTTTGCGCTCTTTTTCAGATGCCCGGCACACACCCTGGGGCGCGTATCGTCAGCACCGGGACGCAAGCGGCGCGCAGAATCCTATCGGCCACACTGCCCCAGACCCACCGGCTCACTCCGGACCGCCCGTGCGTGGCGATGATAATCAGGTCGGGGTTCTTCTTCTTGGCGTAATCAACCAGCATATCGGCGGGCCGCCCGAAGAGGACCTCAGACCTCAGGCTGACTCCGCTGTAGCTGAGCTTGCCGACGAGGCCGTCCAGGTAGTTCTTAGCCGCGGCCTTGCTGTCCGCTTCGTATTTCTTGACATATTCCTCGCTGAAGACGACCTCGCCGCCGGCCGTGGTGCGGAAAGGCTCTGCTACGCGGACGAAGGTGATGTTCTTCACGCCACAGCCCTTGGCGATGGTTTCGACGTGGGGCAGGACGCATTCTGCCAGCTCTGAGCCATCAAGAGGCACCATTATTTTGGCATACATATTTTCGCTCACCTCCTTCGGGTCAGGTCAATGCCTCGATACTACATAGTATTGCATACTTTGCTCACGAGTGCCATTAGTTGAACTACGTAATTGGCTCTAGATAACCACGTGTTTTTGTCACTAGCCCAGCTAGCGTAGGCGATATGTAATTTTACGTATGAGGCCGGTCCTCCGCAAGAACGGGTACGTATTGACTTGCCACATCGCTGGCTCTATAATAGCACTCGCCTGTTCGTGGTTCGTGGTAAAATGAAAAGGAAAATGGAGAAAAGCTATGCTGGTCGTTGCCAGTAACATCACCACCCGCGACCCGAAAATCGAGAGAATCCTGAGGAAAGTCGACCTGAAGGCGACGCGCAACGAGATTCAGGAGCTTGCCTGCCGCTGTGCCGCCGCCGGCGCTGACGTGCTGGACCTCAACCTCCAGCAGCACCATGACCGCCCGGATGTGATGGCGTTTCTGGTCGGGGCCGCGCAGGATGTCACCGACCGGCGGCTGTGCCTGAGCACGGGCAACGCAGTGACGCTGGAAGCGGGGCTGAAGGCCTGCGACCGTCCTCCCTGGGTCAACTACGTCTCCATCGACCAGGCGCGCCTTCAGGATATGCTGCCCCTGGTGGCCGAATACGGATGGTCCGGTTGACCAGGATACTCAAGAACGAGGTTATTTACTCCGCGGGTGAGCTCGAGCTATGAGCCTGGAGGAATACCGCCGGAAGCGGGATTTCCGCCGGACGGCTGAGCCGCATGGCGAACGAAAGGCGGGGGAGGAGAACCGCTTCGTCGTCCACAAACACCAGGCGAGCCGCCTGCACTACGACTTCCGGCTGGAGATGGACGGCGTCCTGAAGAGCTGGGCGGTGCCCAAAGGCATGCCGCTGGAGACGGGCGTCCGGCGACTGGCTGTCCAGACGGAAGACCATCCGGTGGAATACATCGATTTCTCGGGCACGATTCCGGAAGGGGAGTACGGGGCGGGGACGGTGGAAATCTGGGACAGCGGCACCTATGATATTGAAAAGAGAGAGCCGGGCGAAATTAGCTTCACGCTCCACGGCGGGAGGCTATCGGGCGGCTACGTGTTGGTCCACACTGGTGACAAGAACTGGATTCTGCTGAAGCGCAAGGTGAAGTAAGATGCCCAGAGTCGTGTACGAAGAAGAGCCGGTCTTTCGCGACCGCACTGATGCCGGGCGGAAGCTCGCGGAACGGCTGACCGGGTTTGCGGGCAATCAGTCGGTGGTCTATGCCATCCCGCGCGGTGGGGTGCCGGTGGCGGTGGAAGTCGCCGGCAAACTCGGCGCGCCGCTGGATGTGGTCATCCCGCGCAAGATAACGGTCCCCGATAATCCCGAGGCCGGCTTCGGGGCGGTGACCGAGGACGGGACTATCGTGCTGAACGAAGCCCTTGTGCGCCAGATGGAGCTAACCGAGCCGGTGATTCAACAGCAGGCCGAGACCACCCGCGCTGACGTTGTCCGCCGCATAGCGGCTTTCCGTGCCCACCTGCCGGAAACCAGCGTCGAGGGCAAGACGGCCATCATCATCGATGACGGGCTGGCATCAGGTTACACGATGGTTGCCGCCGTGAAGTCGATGCAGAAGCGTAAGGCGGCGAAAATCGTGGTGGCGGTGCCGGTGGCTTCGGGGTCGGCTTACGACCTGGTGAAAAGAATTGTGGACGAGCTGGTGTGCCTGGTGGTGGCGCGCACTTACGGGTTCGCCGTCGCCAGCTTCTACCACCACTGGCACGATTTGACGGACGATGAGGTGGTCAAGTTCCTGGAGAACTGGCAGACGGCGTATACTAAAGAATAGGAACGGAGTCCGAGTGTGAAAATACTGGGCATTATGGGCAGCCCGAGAATCAAGAGCAACACCGACCTCTTGCTGGATGAGGCATTGAAAGGCGCGCAGAGCGAAGGCGCTGAGGTCGAGAAAATCGTCGTCGATAAGCTAAAAATTGCGCCCTGCAAGGAATACCTGGGCTGTTTCAAGAATGGCAACTGCGTCATCCGCGACGATATGGACGGCATTTATCCCAGACTCCTCGAAGCCGACGGCATCATTATCGCCTCACCGATGTTCTTTTACAGCGTCTCCGCCCAGCTCAAGGCCCTCATCGACCGCTGCCAGGCGCTCTGGGCAAGGCGGTACATCCTGCACTCGCTTCCGGAGAAGAACCAGAAAGGCGTTTTCATCGCCGTTGGCGCCACGCGGGGCAAGCGTCTTTTCGAAGGTTCAATACTAACCATCAAATACTTCTTCGAGGCGCTGGGTGCGGAGTACGTCGGGGAGCTTCTTGTCCGCGGCGTGAACAAAAGAGGGGAGATTAAGACCCGCCCTGAGGCCCTCACTGAAGCCTTTGCCCTGGGCAGGACGCTGACACAGAAAATTAGAGAAAACGTTTAGTCCGGAGGATGAAAGAAGCAGGGCGTCTAAGAGGGTTCACCCTGAGGGGTTCTCCCTGAAGGGGCGTCAGCCCATCTTCTCCAATTTCCCCCTTCCCTGCCGAGGAGGGCCGTGCCAAACTTTATGTAAATCGATTTACACTGAACGAAGCCCAGCGCCTTAATCCTGTCATAGCATTTTAACGTCAATTATGGTAAAAAGTATAAGAGACCCACAGGGTTGTTGTGAGGTAGAGATGACCACGAATAACTGTGCTCAGAGGCGAGTTGTTTTTACCGGAATGGGTATGCTTACTCCCCTCGGGCAGGACACGCCCACCACCTGGGCAAACCTGCTCGCCGGCAAGTCAGGCATCGATTATATCAAGCTGTTTGACGCCACTCCCCACGAGACCAAAATCGCCGGCGAGGTGAAGAACTTCGACCCGCTAAATTACATCCCCCGCAAGGACGCCCACCGCATGGACCGTTTCGCCCAGTTGGCCGTGGCCGCCAGCCACGAAGCCATCAAAAGCTCCGGCCTGCAAATCAGCAGCGCCAACTACGATAACATCGGCGTGGTTATTGGCAGCGGCATCGGCGGGCTGACCACGCTCTATGAACAGACCAAAATCCTCATCGAAAAGGGCCCCAGTCGCGTTAGTCCTTTCCTGGCGCCGATGATGATTTCCGATATCGCCGCCGCCCAGATATCGATATCGCTGGGCGTCAAAGGACCTAACTTTTGCACCACGTCGGCCTGCTCCAGCGGCTCGGACGCCATCGGCGCGGCCTATGAGCTTATCCGGCACGGTGATGTCGATATTATGATTTGCGGGGGCACCGAAGCCATCATCAACCCAATTGGTGTCAGCGCCTTCAACGCCCTGAAAGCCCTCTCGACGCGCAACGACGCGCCCCAGCAGGCTTCCCGCCCCTTCGATGCCCAGCGTGATGGCTTCATCATCAGCGAGGGCGCCGTTGTCCTCATCCTGGAAAGCCTGGAGCACGCCCGCGGTCGCGGCGCTAAGATTATGGGTGAGCTTATCGGCTACGGCGCTACGGCCGACTCCTTCCACGTGACTCAGCCCCTCGAAAGTGGCGAAGGTGCCGCCAAAGCGATGAAGGCCGCCATCAAGAAGGCCGGCATTGCCAACACCGAAATCGAGTACATCAGCGCCCACGGTACTTCCACGCCGCTCAACGACCGGATGGAGACCAGAGCTATCAAGAGCGTCTTTGGCGATTACGCCAGGAAGATACCCATCAGTGCCACCAAGTCAATGCTCGGACACATGATTGGCGCCGCCGGCGCCGTGCAGGCGGCGGTCTGCCTTCTGACCATCCGCGACGGCATCATCCCGCCGACAATCAACTATACTTACCCCGACCCGGACTGCGACCTGGACTACGTCCCGAACACGGCCCGCAAAGCTAAGGTCAGGACGGCGCTATCGAACTCGTTTGGTTTCGGCGGGCACAACTCGGTCTTGATTGTGCGCGAATACACTGAGGCATAGGTCTTGAATCGCAACCGCTGGAATCTCCGGCCCAAGGCACCACCCGAATATTTTGCCAGCGCCTCCAGCTTCCCGCCGCTCGTCGCCCAGCTCCTCTATAATCGCGGCCTGACCGACGCGACGCGGGTCAGGTCCTTTCTTTCCGGCGATGCCAGCCTGCTGGCAGACCCGTTCCTTCTCCCCGATATGTCCCGCGCCGTCGACCGCATTCATCAGGCACTACGTTCCGGTGAGCACGTCGTCATCTACGGGGATTTTGACGCCGACGGCATCACGGCGACAGCCTTGCTGGTGCAGGGACTGGCAGTCCTGGGCGGCAAGACATCTCCCTACATCCCCCACCGCGTCACCGAGGGCCACGGCCTCCGCCAGGAAGCCCTGCGCAACCTGAAACAGGAAGGCGCCAGCCTCGTCATCACCGTCGATTGCGGCACCACCAACCTCGCGGAGATTGAGGCGGCACGGCAGATGGGGCTGGAGGTCATCGTCACCGACCATCATACGCCGGTTACCGAAATGCCGCCCGCCCTTGCCATCGTGAACCCCAAACTGAACGGCTCCGCTTACCCCTTCAGCGAGCTATCGGGCGTCGGGGTGGCGCTGAAGCTGTTCCAGGCGGTGCTCGATAGCCTCGGCAAAAACGACCATCTGCACGGAATGATGGACCTGGCCGCCCTAGGCACCGTGGCGGATATGTCGCCGATGGTCGGGGAAAACCGCTTCCTGGTCAAAGAGGGACTCAAGGTTATCAACGAAAGCCCCCGTCTTGGCATCAAGGCAATCATGACCCAGGCGCGAATAACGGCGCCGGCCATCGATACCGAGCACATTTCCTGGGTCATCGCGCCCTACCTCAACGCCAGTGGCCGGATGGAGCACGCGATGAGCAGTTACAAGCTACTGATGACGGGGTCGGCCCCGGAAGCCTGCCAACTCGCCGCCCGGCTGGAGCAGAAGAACGACGAGCGCAAGAAGCTGACGAGCGCTACTTTTGCCAGGGCGAGGGAGCAGGTGCTGGTGCGGGGCATCTCGCCACTGCTGCTGGTCTCCGGCAAGGACTACCCCATCGGGGTGGCCGGACTGGTTGCCAGCAAGCTCACTGACGAGTTCTACCGGCCGGCCGTGGTCATCGAGCTTGGGGAGAAGGTGAGCAGCGGCAGTTGCCGGAGCATCCCGGAGTTCAATATCGTCGCCGCGCTGGGGAAGTGCGCCGACCTGCTGACCCAGTTCGGGGGGCACTCCCAGGCGGCCGGCTTCACTTTGCCGACCGTAAATCTGCCCCGTCTCCAGCACATGCTCGGTCAAATGGCCGAGACTCACCTTGCCGGCGCCGACCTCCGCGCGACCATTGATATTGACGCCGGGGTCGCTTTGCCTGAGCTAGCCGGCGATACTTTCCAACTGACCCAGCAACTGGCGCCTTTTGGTCGCGGCAACCCACCGCCCACCTACCTCAGTCACAGTATTGAAGTTCTAGCCTGCCGGACGATGGGCCTGGACAACGGCCATCTGCGACTCAAGGTCAAGCAGCGGGATTCCATCTGGGACGCCGTCGCCTTCGGCCTGGGCCACTGCTGTCAGGAGGTCGCTCCGTTCATGGACATCGTTTACAACCTGGAGGTGGACCGCTGGGGCGGGCGAGAGACACTCAGACTGAATATCCTCGACTTTGCGCCCGCGAAATAGTCCCACCCCCTTCTCCTCATCCAGTTGCTTGAGTTCATTGAGTCTGTTGAGTTTGTTGTGCGATGAGGCTACTCTAATCTTCAACTCAATGAACTCTAAGAACTCCACAAACTCTAAAAACTCGTATCGCTTTTGCTTTTCCCGACCGCATAGGGTAAAATCGGGGCTGTTTGTCCTTCTGCTAAGGACATATATTTTTGCTCGGAAAGGAAACTGCCATATTCACACTAATTGTTAGGCTAGTGCTTTTCCTGGTCCGTAAAATGCCCTGGTTTGTGCTGCTCTTCGTCCTGGCGCATACCGGCCATCAT
>JBGOXU010000019.1:0-10212 GCA_041479305.1 Dehalococcoidia bacterium | reverse complement strand
GTGGCGCCGAAGCTGAGGGCGGTTGCCAGCACGTCAATTCGCTTGGCGCTATCACCCGGACCTACCACCTGACCACCCAGAAGCTTGCCGGTGGCTTTATCGGCGATGAGCTTTACCAGGATTTCCTTGCTGCCGGGGTAATAGGTGGCGTGCTCATAGCTGGGCACGAGCGCCGTAACGATGTTGAAGCCAGCCTGCTTTGCCTGCGCCTCGGTCAGGCCGACCCTTGCCACGTTGAAGTCAAAAACCTTGATGACAAAGGTGCCGACCACGCCGGGAAAAGTCTCCCGGCCGCCCGTAACATTGGTGCCGATGACCCGACCGTGCTTGTTCGCCGTTGAACCCAGCGGCGCCAGCATCTTCTGGCCGGTTACCAGATTAACGTTTTCGACGCAGTCGCCGCCGGCATAAACATCCGGGTCGCTGGTCTCTAAATACTCATTAACGTCTACCCCACCCAGCTTCCCAATTCTCAGTCCAGCCTCTTGTGCCAGTTTGATATTCGGCTTGACCCCCAGGGAGAGGAGCACCAGCCGGCTCTCAAACGCGGTATCCTTGGTGACGACTTTCCTCACCCAGCCGTTGTTATCACCCTCAAAAGCGGCAACACGCTGTCCCGTAATCAGGTTGACGCCCTTGCTTCTGAGGTGCTTTTCCACCGGCGCGGCGATTTCAAAATCAAGTATCGCCGGCAGGGCCCAATCGAGGGCTTCAATCATGGTCACTTCAAGCCCCTGAGCGATGAAATTCTCCGCCATCTCTATGCCGATGAGCCCAGCGCCAACAATGATGGCTTTCTTGATATCGTGGGGCGCGATGAGGCTGCGGATGGCGACGGCGTCCTTGAGCTTGGTCAGGGTGAAGATGCCGCCCAGGTGCCTGCCCTCGAGGTTGGGGACGGCCGGGATACCACCCGTCGCCAGGACGAGCTTGTCATACCTTATGGTCGTCTTGGTGCCCAGGCTCAGGAGTTCAACCTGATGTGCCTTGCGGTCGATGGCGACGGCGCGGGTGTTGTTGAGCACGTCGATATTCATCTGCTCTTTGAAAAAGTCAGGACGCCGTGCTATGAGTTTGCTCTGATTCTTAATGACGCCGCCGATGTAGTAGGGCAGACCACAGGTGGCAGTGGATAAATTCTCTTCCTCTTCGATGATAGTTATCTTTGCTTTCTGGTCAAGTCGACGCGCCCGGGACGCCGCCTTAGGACCGCAAGCGGTGCCGCCAATAATCACAATGTTCTTTTGCTTCTCCATCTCAGACCTCCCAATCACACCCAGACTACTTGCCCTGCAGGCGTCTCCGGTTGCGGCACATTATGCTGGCAAGCTTAATCGACTGAATCAGGCTCAAGGGGTCGGCGGTGCCCTTGCCCGCCTTGCCGAAGACCGTCCCGTGGTCGACCGAGGTGCGGATGATGGGCAGGCCGAGGGTGACATTCACGCCCTCCGTTATCCCCAGCATCTTCACGGCGATGTGCCCCTGGTCGTGGTACATCGCGATGGCGGCATCGAACTGCCCCTGCGAGGTACGGAGGAAAACGGAGTCGGGTGGGAGGGGACCGACCACGTTCATCCCCAGTCGCTTCGCTTCCTCGATGGCGGGGATAATATGCTTCGGCTCCTCGTCGCCGAAGAGTCCGCCCTCGCCGGCGTGGGGGTTCAGCCCGGACACGGCGATACGGGGGTTCTCAATGCCCATTTCCTTCATCGCTTCATTGGTCAGCTTGAGGACGGTCAGAATGCGCGGCAGTTTCACCCTTTCGATGGCTTTGAACAGGGAAACGTGGGTGGAGACATGGCTGACGCGGAGCTTGCCCGTGGCCAGCATCATCGCCACCTCTTTGGCGCCGCATAGCTCGGCCAGAATCTGGGTATGACCGTCATAATGGTAGCCTGCCTTGTTCAGCGCCTCCTTGTTAATTGCCGAGGTGACGATAGCGTCGCACTCTCCGGCCAGCGCTAAATCCACCGCCAGCTTGATATACTCGAAGGCGGCTTTGCCCGCCATCGGGTTGACCTGCCCGCGGGTGAGCTTGGCCAGGTCAATGTTCTTCAAATCGATGACATCGATGACGCCCTGTTTGTGCTGCGCCTCGGCGATTTTGCTGATGGGTCGGATTTCGCCGGGGACTTTGGTAATCTTCAGCGCCTCAATCATCGTCGCCGCGTCACCGATGACGAACGGCCGGCTGATTTCATACATTTCCGGGTCGGCAAGCGCCTTGACGACAATCTCCGGGCCCGACCCGGCGGCGTCACCCATTGTAATTGCCAGAATCGGCTTGTACTCTGCGTTCATATTTCACTTCCTCTCCAGATAGGCTAAAGCTTTCACCAGCGCCTGCTCCGTGCCGAAGCCGCCGGCCTTGGTCACCACCCTCATCCCCTCCCCCCGCCCGCCAATCAGCTCTCCCGCGGGGATGCCCGCTTCCACCTCGCCGTTGACTTTGATGGCGGTGATGCCCAGCTTCTGACACACGGCGAGGGCAATATCCCCGCCGGACAGGAACAGACCGCCAGCCTTCTGTTTCGATAAAATATTGATTGCGGCGTCCGCCAGAAACAGCCCGATGCTTTGCTTCAGCTCCGGCACGTACCGAGCAAAGGTGGAGGTGATAGCCACGCTCTTGCCCTGTGCTAGAATCCGGCTGGCTTCCGCCGCCAGTTTTTCGGCGTTGAGGTTATCCACATCTACGTTCACCATCGGCAGTCCAAGCTCTTCTTTGGCTTTGAGTAGTTGCTTGCCCGCCACCTGGTTCTGACTGCCGATGACGACCAGGGCTGGCCCGATTGGTGTGTTCGATTTGGCGGCTCGCGCCGCTTTGGGCGGCTTGCCCAGGAAAAGGTGGAGCTCCCGCGCCATCCCGCCCGAGCCGCAGAGCAGCCAGCGCCCCTCCGCCCGCACATTGGCCTGGACGATGCCGACGAGATGCGACTGTTCAGTCACGTCCGCGACGATGACTTTTTCCGGCATCTGAGTGACCTTACGGAATAGCGCATCAGCGCCGGCTTCGATATCTTTGACGGAAATGGTGGCCACCCCCCGCCCCATCGATGTCACGAGCAGGGTGGGGATGTGAGATTCCTTGACCGGGGAGACGGGGTCGCGGGCGAACTGCGTCTCGGCGACGGGTACGCCGTTGACCAGCAGGACGCCACTGACCGTGGTCCGCCCCACGGCGGGGAAAGCCGGGGCGACTATCGCCTTCTCGCTTTTCAGCGCCGCCATAGCCGCCTCCAGCTCGATACCAACGTTGCCGCGCAGGGTGGAATCGATTTTCTTATAGACCACCCTGCCCCCCAGCCCGTCCACCGCCTGCGTCACCCGCTCCCGTGCCCGCGCCGGGTCTTCGGCACGGCTGTTGGTGGTGATGACCACCACATCGGCGGCGGAGGGATAGGCGGGGTCGAGGATGACTACGGTGCTGTAGCCCAGGCTGGCAAAGTAGCCGCTGCTGTCCATTGCCCCGGTCAGGTCGTCCGCGACAATGCCCAGCTTCCCTGGCGCCAACTATTTCTCCTTGGTGGGATAAATCAGGATTTTGCCCGCCTTACCGCTCTCGGCCAGCTCTATCGCCTTGGGGAAGTCTTCCATACCCATTCGATGGGTAATGATTGGCATCGGGTCGAACCGGCCGGACTCAAGCAGGGCCTTCATATCCCACCAGGTCTTCCACATCATCCGGCCCGTGCTGCCGTAAACCCTCGCTTCCTTGTAGATAATATCCTCGTTGAGGCTCAGCTCGACCGGTCCGCCATGCAGACCGACCAGGCTGACTCTGCCGGCGCGCCGGATTGCCTTGAAGGCCATCTGGGTGGCTTTGGCGTTGCCGCTGATTTCCAGGGCGACGTCCACGCCGCGTCCCTCGGTCTCTTCCTGGATTCTCTTGACGACATCCACTTCAGTGGGGTTCAGCAGGATAGCCTTGGGGGCGAATTTCTTGGCCATCTGGAGACGGGTGGGGCTGACTTCGACGGCGAAGATTTTGGAAGCGCCCCAGGCGTTGCAGGCGCCGACGCCGCATAGCCCGATGGGACCGCAGCCGAAGACGGCGACTGACTTATTGTTGACGTCTTCCTTGAGGACGCCATTGATGGCAACGCCCATCGGCTCCAGGATGGCGCCCAGTTCAGGGTCGGTGCCGGGGGCGAGTTTCCAGGCGCAGACGGCCGGGATTCTGGCATACTCGGCGAAGGTGCCGTCGACGTGGACGCCGATGATGGCCATCTTCTCGCAGATATGCTGAAGTCCCGTCTGGCACATGAAGCAGGTCTCATCCGGGATATGGGTCTCCACGGCGATGAGGTCGCCCTTCTTGAAGTTGGTCACCTGGCTGCCCACTTCGACGACCTCGCCGCTGGTCTCGTGCCCGAAAATCATCGGCGGCTTGATTCTCGCCTGGGCGTAAGGCGTCCAGCGGAAAATATGAATGTCCGTGCCGCAAATGGCGGTGCATTTGACCTTAATCAAGAGGTCGCGCGGCCCGATTTTGGGGACATCGACCTCCACAACTTTGGCTCCCGGAGCTTTTTCTGTCTTCATCAGGGCTCTCATCTTCATGGTGGCTCTTTTCCTCCTTTTCCGAAATTGCGCTTCTTGATTATATGCTGATTTATTTCCGTAAGCAAGAGGAATAAGAAGGGCAGACAAGCCGTTTGGCGCACATCAGTCTATCATTGTGGGCGAGTGTGCGAACTGTCATTCGATTCACCGCTGGATACCCCACCCTTCAGCTGAAGGGCTGTGGGGAGGAAAGCGGATTTGCCGAGAGGCGAAGCCAAAGCGGTCTTACTACTAATTCCTCTCCCCCGCGCGGGCTTCGCCGTGAGCTCAGCCGAACGGAGAGGTTAGAGCTTGCCCTGAGCGAAGCGAATGGGTGAGGGGGAATTGAAGGCGGTCGTGCTATTGCATATTAGTAATCTCACCTGAACCCATACGGTACCAGATGCCCCGCAGCTTGCTGCGGGGCGGTTCACTGCTGTGGAAATGGGACGTCGCCAGTTCCTCTCCCATCAAGGGAGAGGGAGAACCCTTTCGCGTCTGGCTGACCTCCTCCGCAGGTCAGAGATATGTATTCTTCACCAGCTCTCAGAATGACAATTCGAGCGACCCGATGCAGAAAACCGCCCATCGGCTTGATTGCGCGCCGAATATTCCTTAAACTATTGGAATAATATGAAGTACTGCGTTCTCATTATTGACGGCGCCGCGGACCGGCCTCTCCCCCAGCGCGGCGGCAAAACCTGCTTTGAGCTGGCGCGCACCCCCAACCTTGATGCCATGACCGCTCAGGGCGTCCTTGGCCTGGCCCGCACCGTGCCCGTGGGGATGGAGCCGAGCAGCGCCTGCGCCTGTATGTCCGTGCTGGGCTACGACCCCAGGGTCTATTATAAGGGGCGCGGTGGGATTGAAGCCCGCAGTATGGATATTCCCATCGGGGAGGGAGAGGTGGTCTTCCGCTGCAACCTGGTGGCGGTGAAAGATGGACGGATGTGGAGCTACGCCTCAGGCTACATCAGCACCGAAGAGTCGCACCAGCTGGTGGCGGCGTTGAAACCGGAACTGGCCAGCGATGAAGTCCAGCTTTACCCCGGCGTCAGCTACCGCCACATCCTCAAGCTAAAGAACCACGAAGAGACGCTCCAGGCGGTCTGCACCCCACCCCACGATATCCCCGATAAGCCTATCGCCGATTACCTGCCGAAAGGCCCCGGCAGCGAGATTCTGAGCGACCTTATGGCGCGCTCGGAGCCAGTCCTAAAAGACCATCCGGTGAACGTCCGGCGTCGCGAGCGTGGCGAGATTCCGGCGACGCAAATCTGGCTTTTCTGGGGGACGGGTCGAATACCGGATATGCCCGATTTCGAAAAGGCGTACGGCCTCAGCGCCACGATGACTTCGGGCGTCGACCTCCTGCGCGGGCTGGGCAAGATGGCGGGGATGGGTATCCTGGACATCAAAGGCGTCACCGATGCCCTGGACAATGACTATGCCGCCCAGGCGATTGGCGGGCTTGAAGCTCTTAAGAAGTACGATATGGTCGTCATCCATATCGAAGCGCCGGACGAAGCCGGTCACTCTGCCCTCATCGATGAAAAGGTCGAGTCGCTGGAGCGGATTGACAAAGAGGTGGTGGGGCGCCTCCGGGAGTGGGGCAAAGACCTGCGGGTGCTGGTGATGCCGGACCATCCCACCCCCATCGAGGTCCAGACGCATACGGACGACCCGGTGCCCTTCCTGATGTGGGGTCCCGGCTTTACTTCCAGCGGTGCGAAGAGATTCACCGAAAAAGAGGCTAAACGGACTGGCATTTTCCTCGCAGAAGGTTATAGAATGATGGGGAAGTTTCTGGAAAGGTAGAATTGATGTCCCTCATAGTTCAGAAATACGGCGGCACTTCCGTCGCCGATACCGAGCGAATTAAGAACGTCGCCCGGCGAATAGCTAAGTTCAGAGACTGCGGCGACCAGCTCGTCGTCGTCGTTTCGGCGATGGGCGATGCCACGGACGACCTCATCAAGCTGGCGAAGCAGGTCTCCGCCAGGCCGGACAACCGCGAGCTTGATTTGCTCCTCTCCACCGGCGAGATTGTCTCGGCTACCCTCCTGACGATGGCGCTCCAGGAGATGGGCTATCCCGCCATCAGTCTCACCGGAGCCCAGGCTGGCATCCGCACCGACTCCGATTTCACTCGGGCGCGCATCCTGGAAATCGAGGTCGACCGCCTGCGCAAAGAGCTTGACCAGGGTAAGACGGTCATCGTTGCCGGCTTCCAGGGGATAACCAATGAAGAGGAGATAACCACGCTGGGGCGGGGTGGGTCGGATACCACGGCCGTGGCACTGGCGGCGGCGCTCGGCGCCAAAGTCTGCGAAAGGTACACCGATACCGAGGGTATTTTCAGCGCCGACCCGCGCATTGTGCCGGACGCCGTAAGACTGGACGAGATTAGCTATGACGAGATGCTGGAACTGGCCACTTACGGCACCAAGGTAATGCACCCCCGCGCCATCGAGCTTGGCGAGCTGTACAACATCCCCATCCTGGTGGCGTCCAGCTTCACCGATAGTCCCGGGACATTGATTCATGGAGGCGCTTGTATGGAAGTTAGAAATAAAGTAAGAAACGTGGCTTATGACCTTGATGTGGCTAAAGTCAGCGTGATGGGCGTCCCCGACCGGCCGGGTATTGCCGCCGCCCTCTTCGAGGCGCTGGCCAAGGCGGGCGTCAGCGTCGATACTATCGTGCAGAACGCCGGCATCGGCAGCCTGGCCGACCTCACCTTCACCGTAACGAGGGGTCAGCTGGCTAAAGCGCTGGAAGTCATCCAGCCAATCGTGGCGCAGATGGGCGCCAAAGATATTGTCAGCGATGCCAGGCTGGGCAAGGTGAGCATCATCGGCACCGGCATGTCGAACACGCCCGGCTTTGCCGCGAGGATGTTCCGGACGCTATCGGAGAAGGGCGTTAATATCCAGCTCATCACCACGTCCGAAATACGGATAACCTGCATCATCGATGAGGCGCAGGTCAAAGAGGCCGTGCGCGCCCTGCACAAGGCGTTCGAGGTGGAGATAAAGGAGTAGGGCCACGCTTTAGGCGGCGACAAAAGAGCATTTGCCAATACTCTGCCGTCATTCTGAACGAAGTGAAGAATCTCAAGCTGTGAGCTTGCTCGTCTCCCGACCTTATTCGGGTTCCTCAGAATGACATTGCTAGGCGGCGACTACTTTCTTGATTTCCGGAATTTCCTGCTTCAGGATTCTTTCGATACCCATTTGCAGGGTGAGGGTGGACATCGGGCAGCCGACGCAGGCACCGGTCAGTTTGACTTTGACCGTTCCGTTGCTGACTTCGACGAGCTCCACGTCCCCGCCATCTCTCTGAAGCGAAGGCCGGATTTTGTTCAGGACGGCTTCAACTTTTTCGCGCATTACTGTCTCCTTGCGGGATATTGGGTGCTTACAACTTAAATTGTAACCTTGCCGTACGTGCTACGTCAAATCCTGAAGCTGGCTGAAGGCGATGACCTCACCCCCTAACCCCCTCTCCTACACAGGAGAGGGGGAGCGAAAGAAAGAGGGGTTAGCACCCTTCAGGGTGGTTCCAGTGATGTCACCAGAACTGAACCCTTCTGGGTGAACCCCGCTCCTTGATATTGTCTAACCTGTGAGAAGGAGGAGAAGAAAGAGGAGTTGTGCCCCCTCTTAGACGCCCCGGCCTGGGTCAGTGCCGCACCTCGCCTCGCAAGCTGAGACCCTCACTGTTGTGGCGAGCGAATCGTAGCAATCTCAGCCAGGTATTCGGCTCAACCCTGTTGCGGCGGGAGCATTTTGCTGTTACAATCAATCCACCTGTGAACGGGTGGCAGACCCGGTGGAAACACCGGTCTGTCCGGAAGGAGGCAGGCAGATGCTGTTTCCGAAGAAAGCCAGATGGGACGGGGAGGCGGAGATAATCATCATCGGCTATGGTCTGGCCGGAGCCGTGGCGGCAATCACCGCTCATGACCTGGGCGCCGGTAGCATCCTGCTGGAAAAGCAGGGTGCTGACAGTCATTGTTCCTGCAGCAGTATTTCGATGGGCATATTCCTCTCTCCCTCTGACACCCGTCGGGCCACCGAATATCTGATAGCCTTGAATCAGACCGCTCAGCCCGGAATGCTCTGGACTGATACTGAGACCGTCCAGGCGTGGGTAGAATACTCGGCGGCGAACAAGGAGTGGCTGGAAAAGCTGGGTGGCAGAATCAAGTTCTTCGCCCGCGGAGGGGAGTTCCCCCAGCTTCCTGGCGCGGACAGCATGGAGTCGTGGAAATACCAGGGCAACGGCAGATGCCTGATGCAGTTCATGTATGAGCAGGTCAAGTCGCGGCGGATTAGCGTCCATTACGAGACGCCGGCGCAGCGGCTGCTTACCGATGAGTCCGGCCGCGTAATTGGCGTCAGCGCTCTTGACCTCCGCGGCGGGCAGGCCGTGCATTTCAAAGCCTCCCGCGCCGTAATTCTGTGCAGCGGCGGTTTCGAAGAGAATGAGGAAATGAAGCTGCAGTATTTGAGAGTCCATCCGGCTTACTTTACCGGCGGGACCGCCAACACCGGCGACGGCATCAGGATGGCGCAGGAAGCAGGTGCGGACCTCTGGCACATGAATTGCGTCTCGGCGCGGCTGGTGGCGAAGTTCCCCGATTTTCCCGTTGCCTTTTTCATCGACTTCAGCGGCGGGGGTTGGAGCCAGCGCCAGATGCGGGCAACTAAGGAACCGGCGGGGGCCGGCTATATCATCGTCGATAGGTACGGGCGGCGCTATTTGAATGAGACTCTGAAACCCCACGCCGCCTACTACGAGCTGACGTCGTTTGATTCCCACCGTCTCGAGTACCCGCGCGTGCCCAGCTACTATCTCTGCGACCGGAGGAGAATGGAGGCCGGTCCGATAGGCCAGCTCACCAGCGGTCCGTCCGGTCCCGAGCAGTTGTACCGGTGGAGCCGGGATAACGGGGCTGAGCTGGACAAGGGCTGGATTGTCGGCGGCGACACGATTGACGCTCTCGCCGGGCGGATTGGGCTACCGTCTGCCGCCCTGGAGAGCACCGTGCAGAGGTGGAATCAGCTCTGTGAAGCCGGGAAAGACGCGGACCTGGGCCGGAACGCCACGGAACTGGTGCCTCTGGATAGGCCGCCGTTCTACGCGATAGCGCTATTTCCCGGGGGTTCCAACACGCAGGGTGGACCGAAGCGGAACCGCCGTGCGCAGGTGGTGGGCCCGTTCGGGGCACCCATTCCCGGGCTTTATGCCGCCGGGGAATGCGGGTCGATATTTGGCATGCTCTACCCGGCGGGCGGCGGCAACCTCGCCGAATGTATCGCCTTTGGGCGCATCGCCGCGGAGAACGCGGCAAAAGAGACACCACGGACTTGATTGCGTTGAAATGAAAGTATAGCCAACCACGACTAAAGTAAGAGGCAAAAACTGCTTGTTTCATTCGTCTGGTTAGGGTAGAATATAGAGTCTAATTGAAGCTATTTAGCTCTGGAGCTCTGATGACCACCCAGGATGAGAAATTAATCAGACTAAGACGGCAGCGCAGCAAGCAGGCGATTGACCTCGCCATGCAGGGACGCTGGCGCGAGGCCGTTGCCGCTAATGAAGTCATAGTGGAAAGCTTCCCCACCGATGTCGATGCTTACAATCGACTCGGCCGGGCGT
>JBGOXU010000018.1:0-10521 GCA_041479305.1 Dehalococcoidia bacterium | reverse complement strand
ACTCGGCAAGGTACTCCTTGGCTGCCGCGCTCCCGGCTATCGTCAGCATGTGCTCATAGACGGCCAGGATGGCGCGGTCCGGCGTGCCAATACTGGTGCCGGGCGGTATCACCTTTGGCGCCTGCGGCTCGGCGGGCGGGGTTGGCGTGGGGAACTGCCCGAAGTCCTGGCAGCCGGCAAAGACCGGGACCGCCAGCGCCAGAGCCGCGACGAGAATTAACTTGAGCTTCATTCTGCCCACAAATATAGTCTATTGCAGGATGAAGCCTAAGTCAAATAAGGCTGGATGCCTTGGCTTCGCTAACTTTAGTATGTAGACCTATAATTAGCGAAAACCTATACTATTGTAAAATTCATGCGTAGAGATATTTTGGTCAGATTCGGGCAAAAGGTGCGCAGTGAACGCGAAAGAAAAGGCCTTTCGCAGGAGGAGTTGGCCTCTCGCGCGGGAGTTCACCGAACTTATGTGGGCATGATTGAAAGAGCGGAGAAGAACATAACGTTAGCTAATATTGAGAAAATATGCAAGGCGCTAGGCTTGAGCATACGGGTTTCTTCAAGGATTTTTGAAGTATGACTGGCGAATGGCAGCAAAAAATAGAGAGCTAGTTTAGGCCAATACTATTACCTTTATGGTGGAGGGAGCAGGATTCGAACCTGCGAAGCCCTAAGGCGGCAGATTTACAGTCTGCTCCGATTGGCCGCTCCGGCATCCCTCCATCCGCGAAAACCCAAGCCCGAGAGGGGATTCGAACCCGCTAACCTACCGATTACAAATCGGTTGCGCTACCCTTGCGCTACTCGGGCGCTTGAATTCGAGATACCGAAAAAAGTATAGCAAAGGGGGGTGGGGCTGTCAAACGGGAAATTCCAAATTCTAAATCCTAGATTCTAACTCCAACCTCACCCCTTTTAGGATTTAGAGCTTAGAGTTTAGAGTTTTTCCCGAAGGGGGTAAGTTACCATAACTTGCTTGCTTTAGCCAAACGGCTGTGCTATTATGCCCTTAAGGGCAATAGATGACCACAGAGAGAGAAAAGGCACTCGAACTAGCCATAGGCCAAATTGAGAAAAGATTTGGCAAAGGCTCCATAATGAAGCTGGGGGAATCGGCTGGGACCACGCCCATTGAAGTCATTCCCACCGGCTCGCTGGCTTTAGACCTGGCTCTGGGCGTGGGTGGTATCCCCAAAGGGCGCGTTACGGAAATATTCGGTCCGGAAAGCTCGGGGAAGACTACCCTCGGTCAGCACATCATCGCGGAATCACAAAGACAGGGAGGAATGGCTGCCTATATCGATGTGGAGCATGCCCTGGACCCCTCTTATGCCGCCCTCTGCGGAGTCAGCATCAACGATTTGCTCATCTCGCAGCCGGATACCGGGGAGCAGGCGCTCGAAATTACCGAAGCCCTGGTCAGAAGCACCGCCGTCGATGTTATCGTCATCGATAGCGTCGCCGCGCTGGTGCCCCGGGCGGAAATCGAAGGGGAGATGGGGGATGCTCATGTGGGCTTGCAGGCCCGCCTGATGTCTCAGGCACTCAGAAAACTGGCTGCCGCCATCGGCAGGTCAGGAACAGCGGTCATATTCATCAATCAACTCCGGGAAAAAGTCGGTATTGTCTTCGGTAATCCAGAGGTGACACCCGGTGGCCGGGCGCTGAAATTCTACGCCTCGGTTAGAATTGACCTGAGACGGGTTGAGACAATCAAGCAGGGCAATGAAGCCATTGGCAGCCATGTCAGAGCCAAAGTGGTCAAAAACAAGGTGGCCCCACCCTTCCGCAGCGCCGAGTTCGACATTATGTTCAACCACGGCATCTCGAAGGAGGGCAATCTGATTGACCTGGGTCTGGAGCTGGACCTGATAAAGAAGGCTGGTGCCTTTCTCTCTTATGGCGATGTCCGCCTGGGGCAAGGCAGGGAGACCGCCAAGCAATTCCTGGCGCAGAACCCTGACGTTGCCAAAGAAATTGAAGAGAGAATCCGGGCTTCAGCCGCCACTGCCCGCATTGCCGCGTCCGACGAATAAAGGACGCCCGGGCGGGCAATTTCAACCTAATAGCGCTTGACGGCAAAAGCGAGGCTGAGGCTCGAGGGCTTCAGCCTTACGTGTTTTATGAGGCGGAGTTGATGGGCAAGATTACGGCGCTCAAGGAGGGGAAGGGAAGAAACAAGAGAATCAGCGTCTTCGTGGACGGGCGCTTTGCCTTCAGCCTGGAGGGCGATGTCGTGGTGGCGGGAGCTTTGCGGGTAGGGCAGGAGCTAACCGCCAGCGAGGCGGAAAAGCTGGCGGCAAAGGACCAGCACCAGCGCGGGATGAACGCCGCGGTACGGCTCCTCGGTTACCGACCGCGCAGCGAGGCGGAGTTGCGGGAGAGGCTGCTCCGTCGCGGATTTGAGAAAGCGACTATCGACTCGGTGATGGGCAAGCTGAAGGAGCAGAACCTGGTGGATGACACGGCTTTCGCCGAGTTCTGGAAGGAAAACCGCCAGTCCTTCCGGCCGCGCAGCCGGCGGATGACCCGGCTGGAGCTAAGGCGAAAAGGCGTTGACAGCGGCGTTATCGACCGTATCGTTGCGGAAATTGATGATGGTGACAGCGCCTACCGGGCGGCGCAGCCCAAAGCCCGGCAGATGAAAGCGGCAGATTACGATGTGTTTCGCCGCCGTCTTGGGGAGTACCTGCGGCGGCGTGGATTTGACTACGAGGTAATAAAGCGCACGGTAGAAAAAATGTGGCAGGAGAGGGATAGCTAAAACAGACCCCGCTTTGACAAAGAGTGGGTAATTTGGGTAGTATTGGCTATCTTTTGGCTGTCCCCCGATTGCCCCGGTACCCAGATTGAAAGGGGGTGAATATATGGCACAACAGGGAATCTGGATTTATATCCTGGCGATATTCTTCGCCTTCATCATCGGCGTTGTCTTCGGCGTGCTGGCCGCCCTGGTTTCGCGGCGTGTCATTTTCAACCGCCAAATCCGGATTGCGGAAAGAAAAGCCGCCAAGATTGTCAACGATGCACGAAACGAAGCTAAAGTCGTCGCCTCGGGCGCCCAGGAGGAAGCTAAGAAAACCAGGACAACTGCGGAGACGGAATATCGCGAAAGACGGTCCGAACTGCAAAGGCAGGAAAACCGTTTGTCCCAGAAGAGTGAATACCTGGACAAGAAAATTGAGAGCGTTGAGCAAAGAGAACGCGGGCTGAACAACAAGGAGAAAGAAATTGAGTCCGTCCGGTCTCAAATCAACGAGCTCAAAGCCAAAGAAGTGAAAGAACTGGAGCTAATCGCCAGTCTTTCGGGTGAGGACGCCAAGAAGATGCTCCTGGATGCGGTAAGCAACGAGCTACAGCAAGAGACAGGCCGCCGCCTGCGGGAGTGGGAAGAGAGGCTCAAGGCGGAGCAGGATGAGAAAGCCCGCGAAATTCTGTCACGGGCCATACAGCGCAATGCCTCCGAGATAGTTGCCGAGACCACGGTCTCGGTGGTGCCCTTGCCCAGCGATGAAATGAAGGGGCGCCTGATTGGCCGCGAAGGGCGCAATATCAGGGCGCTGGAGCAGGCAACCGGCGTTGATCTCATCATCGACGATACGCCGGAAGCGGTAACGCTTTCCAGCTTTGACCCGGTTCGGCGTGAGATTGCCCGCATTGCCTTGACCAAGCTCATCATGGACGGCCGTATCCACCCGGCGCGTATTGAAGAAGTGGCGGCCAAAGCTAAGGAAGAGGTGGAGGCAACCATGCAGGCGGCGGGTGAGCAGGCTGCCTATCAGGTGGGAGTGCACGGACTGCGCCCCGAGCTTATCAAGCTCATCGGCCGGCTCAAGTACCGCACCAGCTACGGGCAGAACGCGCTGACGCACAGCGTTGAGACCGCCTTCCTGGCGGGAATGATTGCCTCTGAGTTGGGCGCGGACGTTGCCATCGCCAAGAGGGCCGGACTCCTGCACGATATCGGCAAGGCCATCGACCGCGAGGTTGAGGGTACGCACTCCTCTATCGGCGCCGAAATCGTCAAGCAGTGGGAGAAATCGCCTGAGGTCATCAAGGGCATTGCTGAGCACCACCTGGATAGTGAAAGCACCAGCGTCTGGGGCTTCATCATCTCGGCGGCGGATGCCATCAGCAGCGCCCGACCCGGCGCGCGACGTGAAGCTCTGGAGAGCTACATCAAGCGGATGAGAAACCTGGAGGACATCGCCAACAGCTTTAAGGGCGTGGAGAAGTCCTACGCCATCCAGGCCGGTCGCGAAATCCGTATCCTGGTCAGGCCGGAAGAAATCGACGACCTTGGGGCGATGCGCTTGGCGCGGGACATCGTGAAGAAGATTGAAGAAGGGATGGAGTATCCCGGTCAGATTAAGGTTACTGTACTCCGCGAGACGAGAGCGGTCGACTACGCCAGGTAAGACGAACCGATGCGAGTGCTGTTAATCGGTGACATCGTGGGACGGCCCGGCAGGGTAGCCGTAGAGAGACTTCTGCCGGGAGTGAAACAGCAATACGGGCTTGACCTCATCATCGCCAATGCGGAGAACGCCAGCGGCGGTTTTGGCATAACGCCGGACACCGCCCAGGAAATCCTCGATATGGGAGTCCACGTCCTGACTTCGGGAAATCACATCTGGGCGCAGCGGGAAATCATCCCCTATATCGAAGGTGAGGTGCCGCTGGTGCGCCCGTTGAACTATCCGCCCGGCGTGCCCGGCAAGGGCTACATCATTCAGGGAAAGGCGATGGTGGTCAACCTGATGGGGCGCACCTTCATGACCGATATCGATTGTCCTTTCCGGGCGATGGACAAACTGCTTGCCGAGGTCAAGGACAAGCCGCCGGTCATCATCGTTGATTTTCACGCCGAAGCCACGTCCGAGAAGATGGCGATGGGGCGTTACCTGGACGGCCGGGTGAGCGCCGTCTTTGGCACCCACACCCACGTTGGCACCATCGATGCCCAGATTCTCGCTCACGGCACGGCCTACGTAACCGATGTCGGCATGACCGGCCCTACTGATTCAATCATCGGCGATGACCCGGAGGCGGTTCTGCGGCGCTTTCTGACGGGAATGCCCCACCGCCTCTCGGTGGGGACGGGGAAGCCGGTTCTCAACGCGGTGATGGTGGAGGTGGCGGAAGACAGCGGCCGGGCAACCAGCATCGAGCGCGTCAGCCAGAGACTGGGGGAGTAGTGGGCGCTGTCGACCTGCATGTTCACTCCACGGCTTCTGACGGCAAGTTCCCCCCGGAGGAGGTCGTCCGCCAAGCCGGCAGGGCCGGTATCCGGTACCTCGCCCTGGCCGACCACGACTCCGTTGACGGTATCATACCCGCGCTGCAAGCGGTCAAAGCTTTCCCGAGGATGAAGCTTCTGCCCTGTGTTGAGCTCAGCACGGATGTTCCCGATGGCGAGGTCCACGTCCTCGGCTACTTCATCGACTACACCGATGAAAATTTGAAAGCGACTCTGAGGAAATTCCGCGAGTCCCGACTGAACCGGGCGCAGAAAATGGTCAAGAAGCTCGGCACTCTGGGCGTCCACGTGCGGTGGGAGCGGGTCAAGGAGATTGCCGGGGCGGGGGCGGTCGGGCGCCCTCACATTGCCCAGGCGATGATGGAGAAGGGCTACATCAAGAATATGCGGGAGGCTTTTTTCAAGTACATTGGGCGGGAGGGACCGGCCTACGTCGAGCGAGAGAAGATGACGCCCGTGGAGGCGGTGGGGGAAGTGCTCAAGTACGGCGGCCTGCCCGTGCTGGCGCACCCGCTATCGGCCCAGGGGGCGGAAGCGTGGGTTGCCGAGCTTAAGTCGATGGGGCTGGCGGGCATCGAGGTCTACTGCAATAACTACAGTACTGACGATATGAGAATACTGCTCGGGCTGGCGACCAAGTATGACCTGCTCACCACCGGCGGGAGCGATTTCCACGGCCTGGGCAGCGAGATTGGGGCGCCGCTGGGCGGCGTCCACGTGCCGGTGGAGTGCGCCGAACGGCTCATCGCCACCGCCAAACAACTAGGTCTGAGGCTAACCTGATATGTCATCGACTTTGGTCTGGGTTGTATTGACCGTGGTCGCCTACCTGGTAGGCTCGGTGCCGCTGTCCTATCTGGCGGCAAAATGGTCGCGCGGCATCGACCTGCGGGAATACGGCACCGGGCAGGTGGGGGGCGGCAACCTCTGGCGGCTGACGTCCTGGAAGCTGGGCCTGCCGGTCGGGCTTTTTGACGGCACCAAGGGGTTGTGGATGGTCTGGATTGCTCAAGCCGCCGGGCTGACCATTGCCCAACAGATAATCGTGGGGCTGGGGGCAATTGCCGGGCACAACTGGTCGGTTTTCCTCAAGTTCGCCGGCGGCCGAGGGGTGGGCACCACCCTGGGCGTCGTTCTCATCCTGCCCCTGGCCAACGACATGAGTCCCGTCCCCACCATCGTGTTCTTCGCCGTCTGTATCGTCGGCGTGCTGGCCACCCGCCGTTCGCCGGTGCCGGTGCTGGTGGCCATGGCTTCTCTGCCCGTAGCCAGCTGGCTGTCCGGCGAGACGCTGTCCGTGACGCTGGCTTTTTTGGCGATTTTCATTATACTTATTAGCGGAAGACTATCGGCGCCGCGAGTGTCCGGGCTGTCGATAGGGAGAGGTGAGCTTTTGCTCAATCGACTTCTCTTTGACCGCGATATTCGAGACCGGAACGCGTGGCTGCACCGCGCGCCGCTCGGCGCCACACCGCTCAAGACCGGGAAACAGGAATAATTAGCGGGGAGGAGGGCATTTATGCCGTCCCGTGAGATTTTCGGGAACATCCCCTTCGGGGAAATCGTCTATGTGCTGGGACTCATTGTCCTGGGCATCTTCCTCTACGCCTTCTGGCGCCGCACCAGGCTGTGGCGGTTGGGCAGGCCAGAAAACCGCCTGGGCAGTCTGAGCCGGAGAATACGGGCGTCCTTTGCCAGCATTATCGACCTGCTGTTTCATCGCAAGATGCTGGGGGTAGTGGGGGGACTGGGGCGGCGGCGTTTCTCGCTCCAGGACCTCAATCCTAAGGAGTTCTACCCCGGCATCGTCCATTTTTTTATCTTCGCCGGGTTCATCGTTTTTGCTCTGAGCTCGGCGGTGGATGCCATCAGTCACTACGGCGGCGGTTTCCTGGAAGGCACCAGCTATCTGGTCACTTCGTTGGTGGTTGATATCTTTGGCTTGCTGGTGATTGCCGGCGTGCTCCTGGCGATGTATCGCCGCTATGTGCAGAAACCGAGTCGACTGGACAATAAGAACGAAGACCTTATCGCCCTGCTCCTCATCCTCATCGTGGTGGTGAGCGGATTCGTCGTGGAAGGCTTCCGCATCGCCGCCACGGAGCTAAAGACCAACCCGGACTGGGCGGTGTGGTCGCCGGGGGGTTTCATACTCGCCATCAGCTTTAGCGGGATGAGTCAGGAGACCCTGTTGGCCTGGCACCGGTTTACCTGGTGGGCGCATATGGTCATCTCCATGGGAGCGATGGCTTACGTTGCCCTCTACTGGAACCGCCTCTGGCACATCGTTATTTCGACGATGAACATCTTTCTGCGCAACCTTGAACCGCGCGGCGCGCTGGCGCCCATTGATTTGGAAAAAGCGGAGAGCTTCGGCGCGGCGAAGATTGAGGACTTCACCTGGAAGCAGTTGCTCGACCTGGATGCGTGCACGCGGTGCGGTCGCTGCCAGGACAGTTGCCCCGCCCAACTCAGCGGCAAGCCGCTCAGCCCTAAGAAGGTGGTCCAGGACCTGAAGGGCGCGTGGCTGGAGAGGGCGAAGGGCGTTGAGAGCCAGCGACCGATGATTGGCGGGGTGGTGCTCGAGGACGAAATCTGGAACTGCACCACCTGCTACGCCTGTCACGAGGCCTGCCCGGTCGCCATCGAGCCGATGACCAAGATTATCGAGATGCGGCGCAACCTGGTGCTGGAGAAGGCGTCTATCCCGGAGACCGGCGAGGGCGCTCTCAAGAGCCTGGAAGCCCGGGGGCATCCCTGGCGCGGCACGACGCTGACCCGCACCGACTGGATGAAGGGGCTGGAAGTTAAGACGCTGGTGGATGATAAGAATATCGACGTGCTGTTCTGGGTGGGCTGCACCTCGGCGCTGGAGGAGCGGAGCACGAAAGTAGCACAATCGATTGCCAGAGTGCTGAAGCTGGGTGGGGTGAACTTTGGCATTCTGGGGGCTGAGGAAGCCTGCTGTGGCGACCCCGCCCGCCGCCTCGGCAACGAGTACCTTTTCCAGACGCTGGCGCAAGCCAACATCGAGTTGTTCAAGAACTACGGCATCAAGAAGATTATCACCGGCTGCCCGCATTGCTTCAACACCCTAAAATACGAATACCCGCAGTTTGGCGGCAACTTTGAGGTGGTGCACCACTCTCAGTTCATTGCCGGCCTGGTCAGGTCGGGAAAGCTGAAGGCGAGCGCAAGTATCCCGGACGTTGTGACTTACCACGATTCCTGCTACCTCGGCCGGTACAATGATATTTACGACTCGCCGCGGCAGGTCTTGAAAGGCCTGGGCGTGAAGCTCAAGGAGATGCCGAAGAATCGGGAGCGCGGGTTCTGCTGCGGGGCGGGGGGCGGGCACCTGTGGCTGGAGGAGCAGAAGAAGGGGGAGCGCATCAACCATATGCGGACGGAGCAGGCGCTGGCCACCGGGGCAAAAGTCATCGCCACGGCTTGTCCTTACTGCCTGCAGATGTTCGAGGATGGCATTAAGGCAAAGGCGAGCGAAGAATCGGTGAAAGTCAGGGATATTGCGGAGATAGTGGCGGAGTCTGCGTCCAAGTAAGCTGGACTTTCTAACTTGCCTTTTCTAACACTCCACAAGAAGTGGGGTTCACCCAGAAGGGTTCAGTTCTGGTGACATCACTGGAACCACCCTGAAGGGCGTCTAAGAGGGGCGTTAACCCCTATTCCAAGTTTTTCCCCTTTCCCACACAGATTTCTCTTGGGGAAAGCCTGCCCTGAGCTTGCCGAAGGGGGGATACAGGGGATAGGGCACCCAAAGCCGTATTCTCAACTCTTGGCCGCGGTCGGCGCTTTGAACTGGTAGCCGACGCCGGGAATGGTGAGCAAGTATCGCGGGTTGATGGGGTCCGGTTCCAGCTTCTTGCGGAGACGGCTGATGAAGACCCGCAGGTACTCCTTTTCGCTGCCGTACTCGGGACCCCAGACTTTGCCCAGGAGCATGCTGTGAGTTAGCACCTTGTTGGCATTGAGCACGAGCTCCTGAAGCAGTTTGTACTCGGTGGGGGTGAGAGCGACCTCTCGGCCGCTCACTGTCACCCGCCGGTCGGCGAAGTTAATCTCGATGCCCTCACAGGTGAAGGAAGACTTGGTCGGCTGTGTCCGCGCCGACTCCGTGCGCCTCAATACGGCCCGGACTCTTGCCAGCAGTTCGTCCACGCCGAAAGGCTTGGTCAGATAGTCGTCGGCGCCGAGGTTGAGACACTTCACCTTGTCCATCTCATCGCCGCGGGCGCTGAGCATAATAATCGGGATTTTGGACCATTCGCGGAGGCGGCGGCAAACGTCAAAACCATCCATCCTGGGCATTGTGATATCGAGGAGAACGAGGTCGGGCAGCTCCCGCTCGAAAACCTGCAGGGCTTCGGCGCCATCGACGGCGGTTAGCGTCTCGTAGCTCCCCGCCTTGAGGTTCGCTCTCAGGAACTTGAGGATTGCCGGGTCGTCATCAGCAACCAGAATACGCACCTGACGCATACTATTTGCTCTCCAGAACCTCCTTGACTTTGCTGAGCATAACGTCCACCCCGAAGGGCTTCACCAGGTATCCGGCCGCCCGCATGCTCCTCATTTTGTACTCTTCGTTCTCCTCCGGCGCCGAGGCGGTCATGATAATCACGGGCATCTTCTTGACTTTGGGATTGGTCTTGAGGGCGATGAGCATGTCCCAGCCCGACATGCCGGGCATCCGGATATCAAGCAATATCAGGTCTGGACTTTCCTCTTGAGTCAGGCTCATGCCTTCTTCGCCATCAGCGGCGGTGACAACTTCGTAGCCGCTGGCGGCGAGGTTGGTCTTAATCAGCTTTCTTAAATTCGGTTCATCTTCGACGACGAGTATCCTGGTCACGGCTAGTCTCCTCTGGCGGCGGGCAGGGTGAAGCTGAATTTGGAGCCTTCGCCTAGCTTGCTTTCCACCCAGATGCGTCCCCCGTGGGCTTCCACGATGCCTTTGCAGATAGTCAGCCCCAGCCCCGTCCCGCCCTTGTGCCCGTCCGCGATTCTCTGCGCCTGGTAAAAGCGGTCGAAGAGTTTGCCCATCAGCTCGGACGCGATGCCCTGGCCGTGGTCGGTAACGCTGACGACGACCTGGTCGCCGGCCGGTTCGGCGGAAATCAGGATTTCGCTCCCTTCCGGCGAGAACTTGGTGGCGTTCTCCGTCAGATTGGTCAACACCTGCCCGATGCGCAGCTCATCGGCATGGACTTTAGGCAGGTCTAGTGGGAGCGCGATATTCAGTTGGT
>JBGOXU010000017.1:0-10697 GCA_041479305.1 Dehalococcoidia bacterium | reverse complement strand
TGGACAATCATTATGGGCCTGCCCATCCCGGAGGATGTCGCCAGCTTGCCCCAGAAAGTCCCCGGCATCGAGGTTAAGATTGAAACGTGGCAGTACGGCACGGTCGGCCAGATTTTGCACATCGGCGGCTACGACCAGGAGACGCCCACCATTGAGCGGCTGATACAGTTCATCGCGGACAAAGGCTATGAGGTTGCCGGCGCCCACGAGGAGGAATATCTGACCAAGCCCGATGCCAAAGTGGTCAAGACCATCATCCGGTACCCGGTGAAGAGGAAGTAAAGTAGGGGAGGCTGGCTCTACCACCCGTTGCGGTGGATACGGGAAGCATCGAAGCGATTTGACGGCGGCTTGGTCTCTGCCGGGAAGCCTATTGAAATCAGCCCCAGCGGCACGATGTGGTCGGGTAGTTTGAGAAGCGCCTGCACCTTTTGGACTCTCTCCTCGCGGGGGTAGATGCCCAGCCACACCGCCCCTAGCCCCAGCGCCCGCACCGCGAGCAGGATATTCTCGGTCGCGGCGGAGCAGTCCTGAATCCAGTAGCCTTTGAAGCTCTCGCGGTGCAGGTCGCCGCAGACCAGGATGGCCACCTTTGCCTCGGCCAGCATGCTGGAGAAGGGGTGGAACTTCATAATCTCGTTAAACAGCCGCCGCTCATCGATGACGACGAACTGCCACGGCTGTTGATTCGATGCCGAGGGGGCGGCCATCGCCGCCTTGAGCAATTGCTGGACAAGCTCCTCGGGGACGGGGTCATCCGTATAGTGGCGGATACTGCGCCGGGAAAGAATAGCTTCCATCGCATCCATTGTGTCGCTCCTTACTGGTGCTTGGAGACCCACGCCTGCGCCAGGTTGCCTGCCCACGGCATCTTGAACATCTCGCCCTGGTAGGCTTTGACCATCAGGATAATCCAGAGCACGACGCCAATCGACCAGACTATCCAGAATAGCGCTATGCCCAGTATCGGTATGGGTAGCCAGTAAAGAATAAAGGCGGATAAATTGATGGTGCCGAGGGCATAAATCGATTGCAGAGCGTGGAAACGCACGAAGTTGCTCCGTGTTTCCAGCACGGCGAGTATCAACCCGCTGACCCACCAGAAGAGGTAACACAAGACCCCTGCCAGGTTTTCCTCAAGTCCCGTCGAGCTTTTGTCCGCCATAAGTCCTCCTTCGCCTGCTGTTGACATCAGAATATACTGTCAACAGCTGAGTGTCAATACCTGTTGAATCCCTTGACCCGTGCCTCTCTGTCATTGCGAGCCCTTCGCTCCTGTCACTCTGAGCGAAGCGAAGAGTCTCGGGGCGCTCAGGACAGACGCAGCGAAGCAGTCTCAGTCCCACTGTCATTCTGAGCGAAGCGAAGAATCCGCCCCTCAGACGGATTGATTCCTCGCTAAGTTTACACTGAGCGAAGCGAATGTGCTCCTCACAATGACATTCGCCACGCGCCAATTATTGACAATACTCTTTTCTACTGTATAATTTGGGAAAAGAGGTGAACGATGGCTAGATGCCCCAACTGCGGTCGGGAAACCAAGCGGACAGACGATTGGGCTTGCCAGTGGTGCGGCTACCCGCTGCTCTCTGGCGGCTATAAGAAGATTGACAAGAGTTTCCGGGAGGTTAAAGGCGAGCCGGTGGTCAGGCCCGAGCCGGAACAGGAAGAGATTGAGGAAACCCCACCCGCACCCAGGAAAGTTGCGCGTGCTCCTGAACCAGAACCCGAACCCGGGCCGGAACCCGAACCGGCGGCCGAGCCGCCTCCGCCGCCCGCGCCAGTGCCGCCGCCTCCGCCACCCCCGCCGGTGGTCGAGCCGCTGACGCCGCCCCGCCCCAACCCCATAATGTCGGTCGAGGTCTGCCCGGACGTCGTCGACGTGACTACCGAGGAAGTCACTCTGGCGTTTCAGGCGGACAGACCTGCGGCTAACAGCAAGCTCGCTAACCGCGTGGTCAGAGTCATCGGCATCATTGATAAGGTTTTCGTTAAGGAGCACCTCGATATCCAGTACATCATCCTGACGACGCCAGCGAAGCTGGATATCTTCAATGTCCGCTGCACCTTCGATAAGAAGCTTGCCTACCAGTTGCGCCGGCTGACTCCCGGGGAGAAGGTCACCGCCCAGGGCAAATACAACGGCGCCGAAAAGAACGTCATCCTCAAGGACTGCGTCCTGGTCAAGTAGCGGAGGTTGCGCGATGGGACTGAAAGACCTGTTTAAGAAAATCGCCGCGCTGTGAGTCCCTGAGCCTCAGGGCTCCGGGAAAGAGCCCCCGAAAGAAGCGGAGAAGAAAGAGTCGCAAAAGACCTCATCGAAGTCGGGATAAGCCAATCTCGGTAATCGGCATCGTTGTCTAGTCCATTGTGGCGTCGCGCCCGCACGCCACAAGCGAACTAGCTGTTTCGTTCCATCCCGGTAAGTATTCCTACTTAGTCCGCAACGCAGCCCCGGTTAGCATAAACCTCTATTGGCGTGGCCCAACTTTAGGCGTTTCTGGAAGCTCAAATTAGTGGTTACGGCGGAAGTCCCGGGCGGGAGAGCATGTTATTCTAAGAGTGGAAATCAAGAGAGAGGAAAAAAAGGAGGTAACGACAATGACAGTCGAATTCGTAGTAGCAATCGCGGTGGCAGTACCCATCATCCTCTTCCCGGTCGCTTTGGTCTGGTATCTCAACATCGGCGGGATGGTGCAGGCACTCAAGGCAAAGAAAGCTAAGGCCGTCACTGAGAAGGCGTAACCAAACGCTGCAAAGCCTGATGAAAGGAGGTCGAAAACCAGACTTGTCAGGTAGATTACGGAACCCGGAGTAAGGCTGGACAGAAACGGAAGAAAAGACGTCCAGCCTTAACTATTTCCAAGGGTCTTCTTTCGGTATCGATTCCCTCACCGCAAAATCAGGCTTCCCGCCATTCCGATTACTCCTTTTGGGCGATTGACGTTTAGAGACATTACCTAATAAACTCATTACGGAAGTACTGTTTATTCGTGGAGCAAAGTGTGTCCGTCCGTGTTGTCAATCTAATTGCCCGGCTCAAGGCCGTACCCCGCCCGCGCCTGTCTAAACGGTCTGCCGCGATGGCGCCTTACCTCACCGACTGGAAACATTACTATCAACTGCTCCGCATCAGCCCGGAAGCGGACGCGGCGACTATCGCCTCCGCCTATAAGCGCCTGACCCGGGTGTACCGCAAGCTTCTCTCCTCGAAGACGCAGGAGACCCAGTTCTTCGCCGGGAGAATTGCGGATACCGAGGAGGCGTACCGGGTGCTGTCGAGCAAGGTACGCCGCGCCGCCTACGACCAGGTCCTGCGCGAAAAAGCCATCGCCTATGAGGCGCCGGTCAGCAATGAAATCGACCGGCTGGTGACGCTCATCGCCGAGCAGATGGCGCAGGGTGAAGGCAAGAGCTGGCGGCTCCCGCGGTGGAGCAGGGCAATCGGGCGCGCCGCTCTGGTGACCGCCCTTGTTATCGTCCTGGTGACGGCGGGGGGCAGTTCCCTGGCTCTGGCGCGACCGGAGAGCGCGCTGGCGGTGCCTTTCCGGGGTGTGGCCATCACCGCAGCGGAGGCATTGGCGGGGGCAATCAGCTTAATTGAAGAGGTACGCGCCGTCGCCGCCAGCTTTGAGCGTTCGGTAGTCTCCACTGCCGTGCAATCGATGCGTGTCACCGAGAGACTGGCCACCATGCCGGCGGTCAGCGCCTCGACCAACGATATGGCTTACTTCCCCTCGAAGGAGAACTGCCTCTTCCCGGACTACCTCGACCGGCGCTACAGCCAGTTCAAATACACCGTCGATAGCAAGGGTATAGTGACCGTGGACAGTTCCTGGGCAATCACGGACGCTATGCTAGAGAAAATCGAGGACTTGTTGAGGCGGCTGGAAGCGCAGTAGGCTATTGCTTTGCGTGCCCGAAGGGCAGAAGTGGGGCGTCTAAGAGGGGTGCTAACCCCTCTTCTTAATAATGTCCCCTTCCCCACACGAATCCTTCCTTTCCCGACTTGGGGAAGGGGACTACGGGGAAGGGGACTACAGGGGATAGGGCACCTTAAAGTAAAGCAACGAAGAAAGACGCTACTTCTGTTGGCTGAAAATATTGCGCAGGATTGCCAGCAGAAGTATAATCTTGTCTGATGGTCTTTCCGCCCGGACTTCAAATCCTTTTCCCGGAAACCGAAATCGCCGCCACGGTGGGCCGCCTGGCGTCTGAAATCAGCCGCGACTACCGGAAAAAGACCCCGCTTTTCATCGCCATCCTCAAAGGTTCGTTCATCTTCCTCGCCGACCTCATCCGCCAGCTGGATTTTCCGATGGAGCTTGACTTCATCATCGCCTGCAGTTACGGGAAGGGCACCGAGACTTCGGGAGAGGTCAAAATCCTCCACGAGCCGCGCATCTCCGCTAAAGGCAGGCACGTCGTCGTCATTGAGGATATTGCCGATACCGGATTGACCACTGCCGCCGTGGTCGAGCACCTGAAGAAGCAGAAACCAGCCTCGCTCAAGCTCTGCGTCCTGCTGGACAAACGGGAGCGGCGGCTCTTGCCCGTGAAAATCGATTATCTCGGCCTGACCGTCCCGAACAAATTCCTCGTCGGCTACGGGCTGGACTGCGACGAGAAGTACCGCAACCTGCCTGACGTGTACGTATTGGATGAAAAATGCCAGACCCAATGAGCGACTTTGTCGCCATCCCGAAGAAATCGGGACTTGCCAGCTTAATCTCGGTGGCTAAAGGCGAGCGCCCCGCCGACCTCATCCTGGCCAATGCCAGGGTGGTCAACACCTTCACTGGTGAGGTCGAGACGGGTAATGTAGCTATTTACGGCGGCCTGATTGCCGGCGTCGGTGACTACCGCGAGGCGAAGGAAGTCATCGACCTCACGGGCAGGTACGTGGCTCCCGGGCTGATTGACGGGCATGTCCACCTGGAAAGCTCGATGCTCGATGTTGGCGAGTACGCCCGGGCCGTCGTCCCGCGCGGCACGCTGGGCATCGTCACCGACCTGCATGAAATCGCCAACGTCTGCGGCATACCGGGAATGAAATACGTCCTCGACTGCGCCCGCCGCCTGCCGCTCGACCTTTTCCTGATGGCGCCTTCCTGCGTGCCGGCGACGCACCTGGAAACCTCCGGCGCCACCATCACCGCCCAGGACATCCGCCGGATTCTGCGCGGGTGGGGAGTCATCGGGCTGGGCGAGGTGATGAACTTCCCGGGTGTGATAGGCGGCGACCCCACTGTGCTGAGCAAGATTGAAATAGCTAAGGGTAAAGCCATCGATGGGCACGCGCCCGGCGTCAGCGGCAGGGACCTGAACGCCTACATCGCCGCCGGCATCCACTCCGACCACGAGTCGGTCTCCCTTGCCGAAGCGCGAGAGAAGCTGGCAAAGGGAATGTACGTAATGATTCGGGAAGGGTCTGCCGAGAAGAACCTGGAAGCCCTCCTGCCGCTCGTCACCGACAAGACCTATAAGCGCTGTCTCCTCGTGGTGGACGACCGCAGTTGCGCCGACCTGCTGCGCGATGGCGACATCGATGCCGTGGTGCGCAAGGCAATCAGGCTCGGTCTCGACCCGGTGCGAGCCATCCAGTTGGCGACCATTAATCCCGCCGAATACTTCCGGCTCGACCGGCTGGGGGCGGTGGCGCCGGGCTATTTCGCCAACCTGGTTGTGCTTGATGATTTGTCGGCTTTCAAAGTGGATGCGGTCTACTATCGCGGCCGACTGGTGGCGCGGAAGGGCGAAGCCCTCTTCGAACCGTGCCCGCCGGATAGAAGCGGTGTTACCGACACGGTCAACATCAAGCCATTTGCCGTGGAAGCGCTGAGGTTGAAAGCCACCGGCGAAACGAAGCCGGTCATTGAAGTTGTTCCGGGGCAGATAGTCACGCGTAAGACAATAGAGAGGGTCAAAGTTGAAGGCGGTTTTGTCGTGCCGGACGTCCTTCCCTCTGGGAAGGACATCTTGAAACTGGTGGTCGTCGAAAGGCATAAAGCAACGGGCAACATCGGGGTGGGGCTGGTGAAGGGGTTCGGCCTGAAGAAAGGCGCGCTGGCTTCATCCATCGCCCACGATTCCCACAACATCATCGCCGCCGGCGTCAGTGACGATGACATCTATCTGGCGGTGAAGGAAATCGAACGACTTCAGGGCGGGCTGGCGGCAGTGGCGGACTGCCGGGTGCTTGCCAGCCTGGGTCTGCCCATCGCCGGACTGCTCTCCGACGAGCCGTTGGAAACGGTGGTCAGAAAAGTCGAGAAGCTGGAAAAGGTGGCCCGGCAGCTTGGCTCGACCCTGCCCTCGCCCTTCGCCACGCTATCGTTCCTGGCGTTGCCGGTCATCCCGGAGTTCAAGCTCACCGACCTCGGTCTTGTGGACGTGAACGAATTTAAGCTAATCTGAAGAAAACGGAGGCAATTCGAAATGCATGTTTCCAGTCAACAACCGGTTTTTGAAAATCGATATGACGCGGGGCGCAAACTCGCGGAGAAGCTGACCGACTACAAGGGCAAATCCGTGGCGGTGCTGGCAATACCCAACGGCGGGGTGCCGGTGGCGCTCGGCGTGGCACTGGCGCTCGATGCCGACCTTAACATCATCATCTCGCGCAAAATCCCCCTCCCCTTGCGCCCCGAGGGCGGTTTTGGCGCGGTTACCGATGACGGCACCACCATCCTGAACGAGGAGACCGTGCGGAAAGCGGGGTTGACCCCGGACCAGATAACCTACCAGGCCGCCCAGGTGCGGGCTAACATCCGCCAGCGCAGTCTGCTTTATCATAAGGACCTGCCGCCACCGATGGTCACCGGCAAGACGGTTATCATCGTGGACGATGGACTGGCTTCCGGCTACACGATGATGGCGGCCGTCGAGTCGGTGCGCAAACGCCGCCCCAAAGAGGTTATAGCGGCGGTGCCGGTAGCTTCCGCCATAGCCCTAAAAGAAGTGGAAAAGCGGGCAAAGGTAGTCGCCCACACCGTGGGCACAGCGTTGAAGTTCTATCTCGCCGATTTCTATCATTTCTGGAATGAGCCGACCGACGAGGAAGTGCTCAACTGCCTGCGGGAGTGGCAGCTGAGACACACTAAGCCGATTATCGAGTCGGCAAAGGCTTTGAAAAGGAATAATCCTGACTTCCGCTAGGCCCCGCCCATCCCGCCATCTACCCCCAGCACCTGCCCGGTAATATACCTTGCCCCGTCGGAGGCCAGGAAGGCGGCGGCTTCGGCGACATCTTCCGGCGTGCCCAGTGAGCCAAGAGGTATCCGCTTCATGAGCTCCTGGCGCTGGGCTTCGTTCATTGCCTGCGTCATCCTGGTCTCGATGAAGCCGGGAGCGATGACGTTGGCGGTGATGCCGCGTGAACCGACCTCTTTGGCGATGGTCCTGGTGAAGCCGATGATGCCGGCCTTGGAGGCGGCGTAGTTCGCCTGCCCCGGGTTGCCAATCAGCCCGATGACGCTGGAAATATTGATGATTCTACCCCAGCGTTGTTTCAGCATCGGGCGGAGCACGGCGCGGGTGCACAGGAAGACGCTCTTTAGATTGGTGTCCAGGACGGCATCCCAGTCGTCCTCCGACATTTTCAGGACAAGCTGGTCGCGAGTGATGCCAGCGTTATTCACCAGGATATCGACTCGCCCGAAAGTGCTGAGGGTTGCCTCGACGAGCTTCTCGATGTCGGCGGCAGAGGTGACGTTGGCTCTAACGGCGAGGCTTTGTCTGCCCTTTGCCCTGATTTCTTTAGCGACCGGCTCAGCATCCTCGATGTGACCGGTCACGACCACGCTGGCGCCGGCATCGGCCAGCTTCAGAGCAATCGCCTTGCCGATGCCCCGCGAACTGCCGGTAACAATGGCCACTTTGCTCGAAAGGTCCATAAGACTCCTTATCTTTAGCTGGAGGGGTTAGCTAAATTCTTGATTGACGCCGAGTCGCCGAGGTTCAGCGTCTGGACGTCCTTATTGATGCGCTTGATTAGGCCGGTCAGCACTTTCCCCGGACCGATTTCAATGAAAGTCGTCACGCCCTGACTCACCATATACTCGACCGAGCGCTGCCACTGGACGCAGTGGCACAACTGGTTGATAAGCTCTTCCTTGATTGCCGCCGCCGTGGTAAGCGGCTGGGCAGTGGTATTGGCGATGATGGGGACGGCGGGGTCTTTGAAACTGAGATTGGCGATGATTTTGGACATACCGTCGACGGCCGACTGCATGAGCGGCGTATGAAAGGCTCCACTCACCTGCAATGGAATGACGCGTGCCGCGCCTCTGGCTTTAGACAGTTCACCCGCTTTAGCGACGGCTTCCCGCGCGCCGCTGACGACAAGCTGGCCGGGGCAGTTGATATTGACCACCCAGGCGCCGGTCTCGCGGCAGACTTCGGCGAGGGTGTTTTCATCAAAGCCGATGATGGCGGTCATACCGCCCGGCCTGACCACGCCCGCTTCATACATCAGGCGGCCGCGCTCGCGGGCAAGACGGACGGCGGTGGCGAAATCGATGACGCCGGCGGCGGCCAGAGCGGTGTACTCGCCCAGGCTGTGGCCGGCAACGAAGGCCGGGGAGGGGAGTCTAGTGCCGGCGACGGCGCGGGCGGCCTCAAGGGCGGCGTAGCTCGTGGTGAGGATGGCCGGCTGGGCGTTGATGGTCTCGCGGAGGTCGACCTCCGGACCTTCAAAGCAGAGCCTGGAAATGGCGAAGCCCAGAGATTTGTCCGCCTGGTCGAAGACAGCCTTAGCGGCGGGGAAAGCTTCATACAGGTCGCGGCCCATCCCCACCGATTGTAAGCCCTGTCCGGGGAATACGCAGGCTACCTTGCTCATCTCCTCACCTCAGCATGCGGAAATAAGGGGCTGGCGGTCAAATCTCATGTTTGACGTTGCGCGAAGACTTTAGCTGGTCTTCTTTCCTTTAGGCGTCTTGATTTTGATGACTTCCCGGCCATTGTAGGTGCCGCAGGTGGGGCAGACGCGGTGCGGCATCTTGGGGCTATGGCACTGGGGACATTCGTTCATCGGCGGCTGCTCCAGATGCAGATGACTCCGCCTTTCTCCCTGACGCGCTTTGAAATACTTCTTCTTCGTTAAGGGTCCCATATCAAGTCCTTCCTTTGCTTATTTGCCAAGCAGCTTCTGTAGTTTTGCCCGGCGGGTGTCGCCTTCCGGCGGCGGGCAGGCGCAAGCGCCCCGGTTCCAATTCTGCCCGCAGGTGGGGCAGATGCCGGCGCAGTCCGCCTTGCACAGCGGCTTCATCGGCACGGCCAGCAGGGTGTACTGGCGGATTGCCTCGGTCAAATCGATAATGTGCCGCTCATCGATACGGAAAGTGCCAGGTTCGTCGGGCACGGGCGCCCGCTCTCCGGTCAGGATATCTTGGGTCGGCAGGTACTCCTCCTCGATTTTCAGCGACACCGGGTGGCTGAACGGTTCGAGACAGCGGCTGCAGTTCAGGTCGGCCTCGGTCTCGGCTTCAACCTGGACCAGGATGCCGCGCGGGGTGCGGAGCATTTGCACTTTGCCGGTCACCCGCTTCACCTTGCCATCGCCAAAATCGACTTCTCCGTCTATCTCATAGGTCCGGACTGAGCCGATGGGGTCTTTCATCAGCCCGGCAACGTTTATCTGCATCAAATTTCCACAAACATTCCGGAAACGAGACTCAATTTTCTATTATAAGGCAATGAGGGCATCTCCCGCAAGCTGGACTCGGTTTTTCTGGTCTATCTGTACGTGGTTGCGGCATATTGTCACTGCGAGCGAAGCGAAGCAAATTGTCTGCCGGAATTTCAAAATGGACCACTCTTCCCATTTCGCACCTCCCTTTACTGCTATTTTACAACAGAAATGGGATGAACATTTTGGTCGACTTCATATATTGTTCGTAGCTGGCGCCGAATTTTTCTCGATTCTCGGTTTCCTCAATCCGAGCGGTGATATAGACGAAGGCGGTGGCGAGCAGGACAAAGGCGGTTGAGAAGAGCGAGACGTCCTTGAGGAAGGCGCCCCACCCCAGCAACAGCAGGGAGGTGTAGAGGGGATGGCGGATGTACCTGTAGACGCCCCGCCGGACGAGGACGGTGGTATCTTCAATGCCTTTCTGGGGCTTGCCGGCGACTTTGAGCAGGTAGAAGCCGTGCGCCGCCATCGCAAGCGAGCCGGCAAGCAATAGCCAGGAGAGGAGTTGGGGTGGGGAAAACGGCCGGCGGAACCAGTAGTCCGTGTTCAGGAGAACCAGCCCGAGAAGGCACTCAAAGGCGAAGAAACGGAAGAAGCCGTGGGTGCGCAGGCTGAACAGGGACTTGCGGGAAAGAAAGACAATTCCCGCCGAGAGGACGGCGAAGAGGATGGGTTTGATCATTTCGTACTCTGCGCTTACGACAGAGGCGGCATTGCCACCGGTTTGGATTTGATGACCTTTCCCGCCTTCACGCACAGCCGCGGCACAATAAGGTCTTTCACCAGCTTCGTCTTGCCCTCGGCGTCAGGGGCCTGCCAGTTGCCGGGGACAACCTCGATGATGGAAACATCAGCGTCCATCCCCGGGTTGAGACTGCCTTTCGAACTGTCGATGCCGAAGACGCGGGCGGGGTTGATGGTGGTCATTTGCACCAGTTGCTCCAGCTTCAGACCGAGCGCCAGGAACCTTGACATAACGGCCGTTAGTCCGTAGACGCGGTCG
>JBGOXU010000016.1:0-11029 GCA_041479305.1 Dehalococcoidia bacterium | reverse complement strand
GCTGGCGCCAGCGTCCGAAAAACCGGCTCAAGTCTCTCGTAGGCGGCGGGGTCGCCGCCCACCATCAAACAGTACCCCTCGGTCAGACCCCAGATGCCACCGCTGACGCCAACGTCGAGGAAAAAGAGACCTTTTGTGGCAAGAGACGCCGCTCGGCGCATGCTATCCTTGTAGTTAGCGTTTCCCCCATCGATGACGACATCATTTAGAGACAGATAGCCAGTAAGTGTGCTCAGAGTTGTCTCGGTGGGTTCACCTGCCGGCGCCATCATCCAGACGGCGCGCGGTTTGTTCAATCGCGATACCAGCTCCTTGATGGAGGCGACACCGGTGGCGCCTTCTTTGACCACCTTCTGAACCGCCTCGGCGGACGGGTCATAGGCCACGACGCGGTGGCCGCCGCGCAGCAGGCGCAACACCATGTTGCCCCCCATCCGCCCCAGCCCAATCATACCCAGCTCCATAGCGACCTCCGTCTCTGGCGAGTCTACTTCCCGGCGATGTTCCGCGCTTCAATCGCCAGCACTTTTTGCAGTCGCCGCGAAAATCGCTCTTCTTGAGCGAACCTTGCCTTCAGAAACGCGGCGATTATCTCCTTCGCCAGCTCGCCGCCGATGATGCGCGCCCCGAGGCAGAGAACATTCATATCGTCGTGCTCCACGCCCTGGTGCGCCGAGTAGGTATCATGGCAGAGACCGGCGCGGACGCCCTTGATTTTGTTGGCGGCGATGCAGGCGCCCACCCCGCTCCCGCAGATGATGATACCACGCTGTGCCTGCCCGGACGCCACCGACTTAGCGACCGCCTCGGCGAAATCAGGATAGTCGTCACCTGCCTCATACCTGGCGGCGCCCAGGTCGAGCACTTCATAACCCTGAGCCTTGAGCCACGGAACCAGTTCCGATTTCAGCGCAAAACCACCATGGTCGGCGCCGATTACCACACGAACCGTCATTTCTTGCCTCCTTGCAGTAAGCGAATGGCTTCACCGGCCATCCGCTGCGGGGTAAGTCCCAGTTTCTCGTAAATCACTTTGTAGGGAGCCGACGCCCCGAATCGATTCAGACCGATGGCGATGCCGTCCGGTCCGACATATCGCTCCCAGCCGATGGGTGTCCCGGCCTCGATGGAAATGCGCTTCACGTTGGGCAGCAGCACACTGCGGCGGTATTCAACCGGCTGAGCGTCAAAAAGCTCCCACGAGGGCAGGGAGACGACCCGCGCCGCAATCCTTTTCTCCAGCAGCAATTTCCCGGCTTCCAGGGCAATGTGCACTTCCGACCCGGTGCCAATCAGGATAACATCGGGTGGGGTTATCTCCTCCCAGAGCACGTAGCCGCCCTTCTGCACGCCGCTGGCCAGGGCGAGCTTCTCCCTATCCAGCACCGGCAAACCCTGTCGACTTAGCATCAGCGCCGTTGGCCCGTTCTTGCGCTGGAGCGCGATTTTCCAGGCCTCCGCGGTCTCCGTGGCGTCGGCGGGGCGGATAACCAGCATATTCGGCACCATCCGCAAGCCCATAACCTGTTCGATGGGCTGGTGCGTCGGCCCATCCTCACCCAGGCCAACCGAGTCGTGCGTAAAAACATAGATGACGCGGGTTTTCATCATCGCCGCTAGTCGCATCGGCGGACGCATGTAGTCGGAAAAAATGAGAAAGGTGGCGGCATACGGAATGATGCCGCCGTGCAGAGCCAGCCCGTTAGCGATGCCGCCCATCCCATGCTCCCGCACCCCAAAGTGCAGGTTGTAGCCGCCGTAGCTGCCAGCCTCGAAATCACCCTTGTCTTTCAAGAGAGTCTTGGTCGACGGCGCCAGGTCAGCCGAGCCACCCAGGAAATTGTGCACCTTCCTGGCGATGGCATTCATCACCCGGCTGGAAGCCTCCCGCGTGGCGATGGGCTTGGTCTCACCTTTGAACAGGTCGGTCAGTCCCTCGTCCCAGCCAAGGGGCAATTCGCCGCTCACGTCTCGCTCAAAATCTATCGCCTTGTCGGGGAAAGACCGCCGGTAACTTTCGAATTTTTTGCGCCACTCTTCCTGGTAGCTCTTGCCCCGCTCCAGCGCCTTGCGAAAATAGGACAGGACTTCCGGCGGAATGTAGAACGGCTCCGCATATTGCCAACCCAAGTGCTCCTTGGTCAGGCGCACTTCCTCTTCGCCCAGAGGCTCGCCGTGAGCAACGGCGGTGCCCGCTTTGTGGGGACTGCCGTAGCCGATAACCGTCTTGCAGATAATAAGGTGAGGACGGCTATCGCTGGCGTGAGCCTGCCGCAGCGCCTGGCCGACGGCGTCAATGCTCAGCCCGTCAATAGGCCCGATAACGTCCCAGCCATGCCCGCGGAACCTCTGGCCCACATCCTCGGTGAAGGTGATTTCGGTGCTTCCCTCGATGGAGACATCATTATCGTCATAGAGATAGACGAGCTTGCCCAGTTTCAGATGACCAGCCAGCGATGCCGCCTCAGAAGAGACCCCCTCCATCAAATCGCCATCAGAGCAGAGGGCGTAGGTGTAATGGTCGATAATCTCGTGGCCCGGCTCGTTGTAGTGCGCTGCCAGCCACCGCTCGGCAACGGCCATCCCCACCCCGTTGGTGAACCCCTGCCCCAGGGGGCCGGTAGTGACATTAAGTCCTGGCGCCAGGTCGTATTCAGGATGACCCGGGGTCCGGCTGCCCCACTGGCGGAACTGCTTCAACTCGTCGAGGGGCATATCGTAGCCGGTGAGGTGGAAAAGCGAATAAGACAGCGCGGACGCGTGCCCGGCGGAAAGAATAAACCGGTCGCGGTCAATCCAGAAAGGGTCAGCCGGGTTGTGTTTGAGAAACCGGTCCCAGAGGACGTAAGCCATTGCCGCCGCGCCCAGCGGCGCTCCCGGGTGGCCCGAGTTGGCCTTCTGCACCGCATCGATGGACAAACAGCGGATAGTGTTGACGCATAGCTCGTCGAAAGCGGTGGCGGGACGGGCCTTCTCAGATGGTTTTGCCAATTAGCCTTCCTCTTTCGCCCAGTTCTGCATTATTTCCTTGATGCGTTGCGCCAGCTTCGGGCTATGGCGCAGACGCTCGATGAAAATGGGACAGCCTTCCAGCAGGGAGTTCTGCGCCGCCGTCGCCATGCTCGATAGCAGGTTCTGGAAACCGAGGTCGGTGGGAGAAAAATTCATCCCCGGCGCCGACTCCAGCTGGCGGCGGACATCTTCCGCAGTAAACCGCATCGGGGTCACGCACGCCTTATACCAGGGACATTCCTTGCACTGCACAATTCCGTAAGCTTCATTTAAAATATCGCCCATCGTCTTCTTCCCTTCTCACTAATGCTAATTAATCGGCGGTGAAATATCAAGGGGACACCTCTCCCCTTAATCCCCTCTCCTCGAAGGAGAGGGGAAAAGCTTTGGAAGAGGGGCTAGCGCCCCTTCAGGGAGAACCCCTCAGGGTGAACCCTCTTAGACGCCCTTCAGGGTGGTTCCAGTGATGTCACCAGAACTGAACCCTTCTGGGTGAACCCCGCTTCTTGTCCGTACCATTTGATAAAGAGTCTCTATTAACGTATAATCTTGATTGAATTTCGAATCAAGGAGACAATAATGGCGATATCCGAAGAAAAACTCAGGCATTTAACACAACACACCTACGGTACCTGGCGCGCCCAGAAAGCGTGGAAAAAGCCCATCTATATCAAGGACGCGGAAGGTGTCTATCTCTTCGATGATACCGGCAAGCGCTACCTCGACTTCTCATCCCAACTGATGTGCTCCAATATCGGCCACAAAAACAAGGTCATCATTGACGCCATCGTCAAGCAGGCCCAGATTATGCCCTACATTGGCCCGGTGTTCGCCCATGGCCCAATGGAAAGCGCTGTCGATGCCCTGCTCACGGTGATGCCTTCTGGCGTGGACAAGTTCTTCTTCTCCACCTCCGGCGCTGAGGCAAACGAGGGCGCTCTCATCATCACCCGGCAATACAAGGCGCCCAGTTACAAGATTATCTCTCGCTATCATTCTTATCACGGCGGCACTGCCGCCGCCATGTCCTTGACCGGCGACCCGCGCCGCTGGTTTGGCGAGAGGGCCCGGTACTCTATTGATGGTGTCTGTTTCGCCCCCGATGCCTACTGCTATCGATGTCCGTTCGGCGTAACGTGGCCCGAATGTCATGACCAGTGCGCCGAATACGTCGACTATATGCTCAAGGAAGAAGGCAATGTCGCCGCCGTCCTGGTTGAACCCGTGGTCGGCACCAACGGCCGCATCGTCCCCTCTCCCACCTACCTCCCCAAACTGCGCCAGATTTGCGATGCCAATGACGTCCTGCTTATCTGCGACGAGGTGATGAGCGGCTGGTACCGCACCGGCGCTCCCTTCGCCGTCGATAACTGGGACGTCGTCCCCGATATCATCACCACCGCCAAGGGCTGCACCTGCGCCTACACGCCGGTGGGCATTACCGCCACCACCCAGAAGATTGGCGCATTCTTTGAGGAAGAGCCGTTTATGCACGGTCACACTTACGCCTTCCACCCGCTCTGTCTCTCCGCAGTCGCCCCAGCCGTCTCCGAGCTCAAGAAGCTCGTTGCCAGCGGCCTGCCCGAGAGGGTCAGCCTCTACCTCGAGAAGCAACTCTATGACCTGGCCGAGCGCCATATCTGCGTGGGCGATACCCGCGGTATGGGCCATTTCTGGGCTTTAGAAATCGTCAAGGACCGCAAGACCAGGGAGCGTTTCAACGTCAAATCGGACAAGTTCCGTAAGCCCCTGATGACCGATAAAATGATGGGTGAGGCGCTCAAGGCCGGCCTGTTCCTGCAGGACTGGTATGACACCCTCATCATCGCCCCACCGCTCATCATCACCGAGAAACAGGTCGATGAAGGCATCGAAATTCTCGATAAGGTCCTGACCATCGCCGACCAGGAGTGCGTCAAGACGGACGTGCCTCCGGAGAGGACCGCCGAGCAGTTCAACAAGATTGTCCGCGATAACTGGAAGAAGAAGCGGGCAAAGAAGTAGAGTTTACTGTCATTGCGAGCGTGCGCCTGTCAACCGGAAGCGAAGCAATCTCGGTTTGATTTGTTGAGATTGCCACGGGGCTGAAGCCCCTCGCAATGACAAGAATCTCCACCCACGATAGGCTGTTCCCGGTGGCGGGGGCAGCCTATCTTATTATCCTGGACAGTTTGCTTTCCACGCTGGATTTGTTAATAAATGCCCCGATTTTCATGTCCCGGATAACACCGGCCTCATTGAGGAAAAAGGTGGTGGGGATACTGCGGATATTGTAGTTGAGGGCAACGTCCTGGTCGCTGTCCAGCAACACTGGAAAAGTGAAACCGGAATCATCCATGAATTTCTGCGCCGTTGCGGCCGTCTCGCCGATATTCATCGCCAGGATGACCAGCCCCTTGCCGTGCCACTCCTCCCAGATTTGCTGGAAGAAGGGCATTTCATAGCGGCAGGGCGGGCACCAGCTCGCCCAGAAATTGAGCATCACCGGACTGCCGCGGAAGTCCCGCAAAGAGACTGCCCTGCCGTCCAGCGTGCTCAGCTTGAAGTCCGGCGGCGTCTTGCCCACCTGGGGACCAGCATCCCCGGCGCAGCCCGGCAGTGCCGATACGGTCAATACCAGCCAGAGCGCTATGATACCTGTTAGCTTCTTGGCCACGGAAACCTCCCCTTCTTCAACCCGCCAGTGACGAAAACCAGTTCAACTTGTTCAGCAGGACTAGTATGCCCACCGCGATGAGCAAGAAGCCGCTCACCACGTTGATTGCCGGCGAGTAGCGGTTCATCCTTCTTAAGAGCGGCGCCAGGTAGTCGAAAGCGACACCCATAACCAGGAAAGGCACGCCCAGCCCCAGCGAGTAGACCGCCAGCAGGTAAGCGCCCTGCCAGGCGGTGGCCGTGTTCAAGGCGATTGCCAGGATGCCCCCCAGTATCGGCGTGGCGCAGGCCGTCCAGGCCATCGAGAACGTGGCGCCGATAACGAAAGACCGCGCGTAACCCGTAGCGCCAACCCGTGACGAAGTCAAACGTCTTTCGTAGTTCAGCCACGGCACTTTCTGCGCCGCCAGCATCAGGATGCCGAAAGCCACCAGCAGACTGCCCGAGATTCTGTTCAACATGGCCAGGCTGGGGTTGATGGCAAATCCGGTCAGTCCGGCGATTGCCCCCAGCGACACGAAGACCAGCGAAAAGCCGAGGATGAAGCTGAGCGAGTGCAGGAACACCGGGATGCGTACCTTACTGACGCCTTCGTCAAGGACCTGCGTCCCCGTCAGGCTGGCAAGGTAGACCGGCACCAGCGGCAAAATGCAGGGCGATAGAAAGGAAAGCAAGCCACCGCCGAAAGCAATGATGACCGATACGTTATCCACTCGTACCCTCAAATCAATGCTATCCAATCCACGACCAAATATCAAGCAATAGGGCCGCAGCATTGTCATTGCGAGTCCGCCTCAGGCGGACTCTTCGCTTCGCTCAGAGTGACAGTTCGACCGCTCGCAGTGACAAAGCAGGTCGCCCAAATCTAGACCAAGGCGAAATGGACAAGATACCGTCCACAACATATAATTGAGTTATCGACCACGCGGGAGGCTGAGCATCAAGCCGTTAAGCTACAGTCAAATTTCCCTCTACCAAGAATGCCCCCTCGCCTACAAGCTCCAGTACATCGATGGCTTGAAGCCGAAGGACAAGTGGTACTTCAGCTTCGGCTCCACACTGCACCTTTGCGCCCAGCATTTCTTCGAAGTCAGCATCCCGCCGCCCCCGTCTCTCTCCGAAATCCTCCAGTTCTACGAGGAAAACTGGCTTTCCGAGGGCTACGATTCCCCGCAAGAAGAGGAGAAATACAAAGCCTACGGCAAGCAAATTCTGACCGAGTTCTGCAAAACCCACCGGAAGAATTTCCAGGTCCCCCTGGCCGTGGAAAAGCAGTTCTACATCGATGTCGAGGGCATCAAGGTCAGAGGCTACATCGACCGCGTGGACAAGCTGAAGAGCGGCGGACTCGCCATCGTCGACTATAAGACGAGCCGGGAGCTATTCACCAATGAGCACCTGGCGCAGGACCTCCAGCTGACCCTCTACCAGCTCGCCGCCGAGCAGACCTGGCAACTGCCCGTCGAAAAACTGACGCTGTACCACCTGCGGTCGAACACGCCCTGCAGTTGCCCGTCCCGCGATAGGATGCAGATTGAGATGGCGCGCCGGCTCATCATTGAGGTCGCCGGGAACATCACTGCCGAGAGGTTCCCCGCCACCGAGAGCCCGCACTGCCCCTGCGACTTCCCCGAGCACTGCCCATTCCACCGCCATAAGTACCTGACAGTAGAGCTCCCGCAGAAAGCCACCGTCTCGGAGCTGGCCGTGACTAACGCCGTCGAAGAGTATGTCGCCCTGCAGCGGCAAATCAAGGAGCTTGAGCTTCAACTCGACGAGTTGAAGGGCATGATTATCCAGTTCTGCCAGGCCAATGACCTGAGCCGCGTCTACGGTAAGGAGAACGCCATCACCTTCAAGATGACGGAGAGAATCGGCTTTGACGAGGACGCCGTCCGAGCCATCCTCGAACCGGCGGGCCTCTGGGACAAAGTCCTCAGCTTTGACGAGAAGAAGCTCAAAGACCTGGTTACTGACACGACTGTGGCCAGAGAAGTCCGCGATAGACTCGCCGGATTGAAGCAGGTCATCTCCACCTCGACAAGGCTGTGGGTGCGGAAAAGAGAGGAAGAAGAGTAACTACCTCAAAACAAGGAGAGGGGCTTTTGACACCCCTCTCCCGTTTGAATCTGCCTTGAGACTTGTCCCCTACAGGTATTCCTTCTCCACCGCAAACGTGGCTTTTTCGATTGCCTTGAAGACCTGCTTCAGCTCGTCATCGGTCATCGTCATCTGAATCATCAGGATGATGTTGTCGCCGTACCAGGTCGAGCACGGCAGGAGAACGCCATTCTCGATGCCAACCTTGCGGACGAGCGCCGCCACACCGGCGCGGTCACCGAAGATTTCCTTGGTCTTCTTGTTCTTGACGTATTCGACAGAGGCGAGGACGCCATTCACTCGCACATCGCCGATGATTTTGGACTTGTCCTGGATGGCGCCAAGCTCTTTCTTCATCATCTCACCGATTTGCTTGGCGCGAGCGAGGAGCTTATGCTTCTCCACGTACTCAATTCCGGCCAGACCGGCGGCCGCCAGGTAGCCCATACCGCCGAAGGTGTAGCCGTGCTCCAGGGCATTCTTGCCCGTAAAGACCTCGTACACTTCGTTCCGGACGTGCGTGCCGGAGAGCGGCCCGCAGCCCCAGACGATGCCTTTGCCCATCGCCTGGATATCCGGGACAAAGCCTTCCTTCTGGACCTCGAACCACCAGCCCGTCTTGCCGAACCCGGTGATGACCTCATCGATAATCATCAGGATTTCGTACTTATCGCAGATTTCGCGGATTTTCTTCATATAGCCGGGTGGAGGGGGGACGTTGCCCCAACCGGTATTGGTGCACTCGCCGATGAAGCAGGCAATGGTTGACGGGTCTTCAAACTCGATGAGCCGGCGCATCTCCTCGGCGCAGTAGAGACCGCACTCGGGACAGGTCATATCGAACGGACAGCGATAGCAGTTCGGAGCGCGGAACGTCGGAAAGCCGGCCATCAGCGGCTCATAAGGGGTGCGGCGGAAGGCGTGCCCGCTGGCGCTCGCCGTGCCGAAACCCATCCCGTGATAGTCGCCCGGGACGCGATGGAGCACCTTGAATTTGCCGCCCTTCCCCTTTATCTTCCAGTAGTGCCGGGCAATCTTGAGCGCCGCCTCATTGGCGTCAGTGCCGTTGCTGCCGAAGATAGTATAGTCCATTCCCTTCGGGCCAATCTCAGCGATTTTCTGGGCCAGCAGAGGCACCGGGACAGTCGGCGAGAAGAACAGCGGCGTGGTGACGTTTATCTTCTTGATTTGCTCAATCATGGCATCAACCAGCTCCGGGACATTGAATCCAAGCGGCGCCGCGCCCCCGCAGGAGTTCGGCTCGAGGAGGCGATTGCCGAAGATATCGGTGAAATGCCGCCCCTCGCCCGACTCAATGATTGATGCCGGCTTGCCAAAGAATGAAGCATCACGGGCGAAGGTGGGGAAAATATGCTTCCTGGCGATTTGGACTATTTTTTCGGCTTCGGTCGGTTTCATCAGGGTTCTATTTCCTCCTCAACTATTAGCTCAAAAAATCAAAGGTCGTGACTTTCCGGTCTTTGGCTTTTTCATAGACGAGCTTGGCACATATTATATCCTGAATTGCCAGCCCTGTCGAGTCGAAGATAGTTATCTCTTCATTGCTCTGGCGGCATTCCTTGAGTCCCGCCGCCACCTCTCCCAGCGTGGCAGCGATGTCACTAACCTTGTATTCTCCCTTGCCGATGGGAACATTGATTTCTCCGGAATGAGACGCCTGCTCGATGTCGTCAACCACAACCTTGGCGCTGGCGACAAGAGCTCTGTCCAGCTCTTGCTTACCTGGCGCGTCGGCGCCGATGGCATTGATGTGGGTCCCCGGCTTGACGTGTTTCTTCAGGAGGACAGGACCGGTCCCCATGGTCACCATAACAATAACGTCGGCATCGGCCGCCTCGGCCACGGTCATTACCGGCTTGATGTTCAATCCCAGACTGGCGCCCATTTCCTCGGCATATTTCCGGCTGGCATCCGGGCGGATATCGTAGATTTTGACCAGGTCGATTTTCGGCATCACCTCGCGGATTGCCATCAGTTGAGTTCGGGCCTGCTTACCGGCGCCAATTATACCAACGACTCTCGCGTTCCGGCGTGCCAGGTACTTCACGGCGACGCCGCCAGCGGCACCCGTCCGCATGCCCGTGATGTAGGTGCCATCCATAACTGCCAGCGGGTAGCTGTTGTTCGGGTCGGACAGGACAATTAGACCGATAACGGTGGGCAGGCCGTGTTTTGTGGTATTGTCCGGATAAACGCTGACCCACTTCAGCCCGGCCGCGCCATCCACGTAGGCCGGCATCGCCCGAAAGTCACCGTGATACTCGGGTAGGTCGAGATAGATTTTGGGGGGCATGATGGCTTCCCCCCTGGCTTTAAGGACGAAAGCCCGCTCAACGGCCTTCAATACCTCGCTCATGCCCAAAAGCCCCTCGATGTCGCGTTTCCCCAGCAAGATGGTCCTGGGCATCGTGAGGCTCTGAGTCCTGGTCTGCTTGCCCGGCGAGACATTTGTTATCATTCCCAGTTTACCTCCTGCAATCCTATTTCAGTCAATCGGGAAACAAAAAAGTTCACACCGCGTACGGCCCGGCGTGAACCAAAGTCATTAAGTAAATAATCCTTTTGCCCGATTTCACAAATAGTATATTGACACTCTTTTCGCATTGTCAAGCAATGCTCAGAACTTGCACTTTAAGCATGCCTATCGTACATTAGTACCAGAAAAGGGGCATGATTTGGCGAAAATCTTTCTGGTGCGCCACGGCGAAACAAAGCTACAAAGTTCGGAGCGGCTCTGGGGACACACTGATGTGGAGCTAAGCGATGCCGGCGTCTGGCAGGCCGAGCGGGCCCGCGACCGCCTCGCCGCCGAGAAAATCGATGTCATCTATTCCAGCCACCTGAAGCGCACCGTCAAGACCGCCGAAATCATCGCTTCCAAGCATAACCTGAAAGTCATTCCCTGCCCTGAAATCGGCGAGGTTAACTTCGGGGAGGTGGAGGGTTTCACCTTCAAAGAGGTTGGCGCGCGCTATCCGGAGCTGACCAAGCCCTGGCCCAACAACAGCATCACCGCCCGCTTCCCCGGCGGCGAGAGCTTTGACGACCTGAACCGGCGGGTCAGCAAGTTCCTGGAGCGATTGGACAAGCACACTCCTGAAGAGACGGCGCTGGTCGTCGCCCACAACGGTCCGCTGCGACTGATAATCTGCGACCTTTTGCGCCTCGAACCCCTCAGGTGGCGGCAGTTCAGACTGGACCTCGGCGCCATCAGCACGATGGAGACTTACCCCGGCGGCGC
>JBGOXU010000015.1:0-11274 GCA_041479305.1 Dehalococcoidia bacterium | reverse complement strand
CGTAGGCCAGGTTCCGGGTGAGCACCTTCGCCTTGATGCGAGAGTCGCCGTAGGGCACTGCAATCTCGGTGAACATTTCTTTCATTCTAACAGAGGCCGTTTGGCAATGTCACCCCGAGTCCTTCCGCAGAAGGACGAAGGGTCCGCCTCAGGCGGATTATTCCCCTTCTTTGGAAGGGTCAGAATGACACCAGTTCCCTTTCTAATGTTCTATACCATAATGACTGAGCCCCGATGTAATCGGGGCTCAGCAGGTTACTGGTGGTCCAGGTAGTAGTCTATTTCTTGGCGGCAGCCGCAATTAACTCGCCGGCGCGGGCGGGATTGAAGATGCCGCAAGCGCAGTTCGGCGCCAGCTGTTTGCCAGCCGCTTCCGCGGTCTTCCGACCGGCTTTGACTTCATTGATGAGCATCTTCACCAGGCTGCTCGGGATAAGGGCATGGCCGCACATGGTGGTGATTTCCAGGATTTCGTTGGAAGCCAGCTTTTCGGTCTTGCCCCAGATGCCCAGCGAGAAGTTGGCGGTGTGGTGCTTGAGGCCGGCGGCGGCCAGTACCTGGTCGACATTCTCAAAAATGCCGCTAACGACGATAGACATGCCGATATCGGCTTTCTTGAGGTCCTTCAGGACGTTGGTGACGGTACCGGGATTATCGTAGACGGCGTGGACAATGCCGTGGGCCGCCTTGATAACTTCCTCAGCTTTATGGCTGTACATATTGCCCAACTGGATGGCGCCCATGTTCAGCGGGTTATGCTTCAGGCAGATTTTGAGGAACTCCTGAAGCTTCGGGTCATGGTCTTTGTCATTGTGCCCCATAGCCGGGAGACAGAGCAGGACATAGTCCCTGGACAGGTTCTCTTTCGTGCCACGACGATGCAAACTATGCGTCATTTATCTTACTCCTCCTTAATCAGAGGGCGACCCAGCCCGACGTTCTGTTTACCATTGATGTAAGGGGTAATGCCTACCTTCTGGAGTATCTTCTTTACCGGGTAGGAACCGTCCGGGTCAGCCTTGCAGATGCAATCGACGCTGAAAACGGTATCGATTTCTTTCGATACTTTCCTCATCGTGGCGAGGACAGCCTCGAGTTTCTCAATGGGGAACAGGCACTCGATGATGCCGGAGAGCACTCTCTCACCGAGGACTTCGTCCTTGAGCTTGCCGGTCTTGGTATCCTTCATCAAGAAGGTGACCGGGTTCTTCTCCTCGAAGAGGACGCCATGCTTGGCCAGCGCCATCGACATTTTCTCAAGGTCTCGGAAACTGGTGGAAACGCCGGGTCGGCCGAACTCAAGGCCGAGGCCAATCCAGCCCTTCTTGAAGCGGCCGGTGACATCGTTGGTCTTCATTTCCTCGGTGCCGCGGCCGGCAATACCGGTGGCTTTATGGCCGGTCCGGGGATTGGAAAAGGTGAGGCGCAGATTGCGCGGGTAGGGCTGCACGTCCAGGTGGATGCAATCGACCGGGCAGACTTTGGAGTTCAGGCAGACGCAGCAATCGACGCAGTTATCCTGGTCGATGACCTCGACGCCCTTCGCGTCGTCCACACTGATGGCTTCGACAGGGCAATAGGGAATACAGGCTTCACAGGCGATACAGACATCCGGGTCAATTCTCATTGACTACTTTCTCCTCCTTCTTCCTAACCGAATTTTTTGGCGATGTCTTCGATGCCAAGCTCTTTGATAGTCTCAGGTAACGGTTTACCCGTCTTACGGTCCCAGCCCATCAACTGGTAGTACTTGTTAAGCATATTCTCCCAGTGCAGACCGACAGCTTTGTCCTTGTTGGGGCCATCGACCGGCTGGGAGCCATAGCGGAATGACGGTTTTTCTTTGTCCGGGGTCAATCCCGCTTTCAAGTTGTAAAGGCGCATGATGTTGACGACGCGCCGGCCGACCTTCTTAACATCATCAATGCTCATGTTCAGGCCGGTGGCGGCGTTGATGGCTTCCGTCTGGACTTTGGTATCGTTAAAGCCGGTGAACCAGCACTGGACAAGGCAGTCGGACACGGTCATCGAACCGGTGGAGTTGGCTTCCGCCTGGACGACGTGTTCCCAGTTGAACACATCGAACGGGGCGGGCATGTTCCAGATTTCCTTGCTGCTGATGAGCATCTGGGTCTGAAGCGTGCCGGTATCGGAAACGCAGGTGTCCAGCATCTCCACCCAGCGGCCGCGATGGTCATGACCGCGGGGACTGCTGCCCTTGCCGGAGAAGACGGCCCACTTGACCGCCTCACCGCCCAGCTTTTCGGCGGCATACTTGACGCCCTCGGCGAGGACTTTGCCATAGCCACGGCGGTTAGCAATGTTCTTGATAAGTTCTTTGACCGCCTCCACATTGCCCCAGGTCATTTCCAGACCATCGAGGTCTTTCCTGGTCAGGGCGCCCTTTTCGTAGCACTCCATCACCCAGCCGATGACCCACCCGGCCTCGTTGGTCTCCATACCCATCTGGTCAACCAGATTGGCAATAACGAGGACGTCAGCCGGGTCTTTCACCTGAATCTGGGGACCCATGGAAGCCCACTGCTCGTATTCCGGCTCTTTGCCGGAGAAACCGGCATACTTGCCCTCTTTGATGGACATCAGTTCATAGTGATGGGAGGCGCAGCCGTAGCAGGGATAGTTAACTGAATTGAACTGGGGACGCAGAGTCGGACCATCAAAGAGCGCCTTTTCCGGGAACAGGTTGGTCAGGTAGTTCTTAACCGGCAGCCAGCCGGCGGCTTCCGCGCCGGGAACGACGCGGCTCGTGCCCCAGTTGAAGACGGTACCGCCGCCAAAACCCTTGGCCAGCTCGGTGGTGGCATGGGCCAACTCGCCAACCTTCTCCGCATTGACCAGAGGCACTTTCTTGGTGCCGCGGACGGCGGCAAAAGCCTTGAGCTTCTTGGCGCCGAGGACAGCGCCCACGCCGTTATGGGCGGCAGCGTGGCCCCTATCGCCGAAGATACCGGCAAATTTGACCAGGTTCTCGCCGGCGGGACCGATGCTGAAGACGCTCATCCCGCGCTCTTTGAAGCCAAGCTCCTGCTTGATGGCTTCCTCAGTGTTCCAGGTGTCCTTGCCGACGAGGTGGCTGGCGTCTTTCAGCTCAACGCCGGCATCGCCGATGTAGAGGTATTTCCAGGTGGACGACGCGCCCTGGACGACGATGGCATCATAGCCGCACCACTTGAGGTAAGCGCCGAAGTTGCCGTTCGCCTGAGTTGAGGTGAGGCCGTTAGTCTGGGCGCCTTTGGTGACGACGGAGATACTGGCGCAACCCGGGATACGGGTGCCGCCCAGCACTCCTGAGCCGAGGAAGAAAACGTTCTTGGGGTCCGACCAGTTGGTCTTGGGGTCGACCATCTCGACCAGGTATTTGACACCGAGGCCGGTGCCACCGAGGTATCGGCGGATAGTGGCTTCATCGAGGGTGTCATCCCAGATTTTGCCACTGGTGAGGTCGACTCTAAGCACCTTACCCGTCGACCCATGCAGTTGAGTAGCCAAATCTACCTCCTTTTAGCCCCCGTAAAAGGCGGGGGTCAGCGCTATCTTATCTCCAGGTTTGAGTTCCTGGCTGAGTTCCACTGAAGAAATGATGATGCCGTTCAGGATGACCATGCAGTATTCGGTCATGTCCTGCCTCGGGCCGAAGGCTTTCTTGCCGAAAATGGGAAACTTATCGCCGAGCCGTCGGATGAGGTCCATAATAGAGATGCCGCGGGCAACAGTCTCCTTGAGAGCGAGAGCGCCCGGGGCTTTCTGACCAAAGTCTTCTTTGAGCCAGGACAGAATTTCAATAATGACTTCAAATCCTGGGGTAGACTTCGCGGTAGTGTGGGCGGTTAGCGTCTTTGACTTCGTCATCTTACAAGGTTCTTCCCAAGGAAAAGTACCAAAAAAAGGCGCGCCACGCAAACCGATTCCCATCGGGTGCAATCGGTACTATGGTAACAAATGCGAAATTCTTTGTCAAAAATGGGAAGCCACGCCCGCTCCGTTCACCGCCAGTTTTTGGAGTCTATGGCGTTTATAGAGTCTGTAGTGTTTGTGGAGTTAGGGAGTTGTGTTTTAGCCAAGACAACTCAACAAACTCAAGCAACTCAGCAGACTCAATGAACTGGTTTGACTCTCTTTTGACAGTCTACACTAAATCGTGTAGACTTGGACTGATGAGTCCAAAAGGCAACAAAAGACCGGAGTGGGACCGCCAGCGCATCCAGGCGCTCCGACGGCACCTGGGGCTGACCCAGCGCCAGATGGCCGATGAACTGGGCACCCGCCAGCAGACCATCAGCGAGTGGGAGACCGGGATGTACCAGCCGCGCGGCGCCTCGGCCACGCTTCTCTCCTTCGTTGCCGAACGGGCCAAATTCAAGTACGATGCCTCGCCACGCCCCACCACCCGCATGAACAAGTAGGTTCATCCTCCCCCATCCCACCGCCGATTTATTGAGTTTGTTGAGCTCATTGGGTTCATTAAGTATGTTGAGCTGGTACCTGGCTCAATATCAACTCCATAACTCCACAAACTCTACAGATTCTACAAACGCCAGGAACTTGACAATCTATCCGCTAGCGTGTATACTTCTGTCCGGAAATAAGCGTTAGCGTGTAGCTATGAGCCAGATTCCAGAAAGCGCCATTGTCAAGGCGTGGCAGGAGATGCGCCGGGCGGACTTGGTCACCGAAGACGGTGAGCCAGTCAGCGTGGTCTACCCGGGGCGGGTCAACCGGGACCAGGGGCCGGACCTGCTCGATGCCGTTATCCGGACCGGCGCCGGGCTGGTGAAGGGTGATATTGAAGTCCACGCCCGCTCCAGCGAATGGCAGTCCCACCATCACCACCAGGACCGGGTCTACAACCGCGTAATCCTGCACGTGGTGCTGCGGCGGGACACTCTCCCCCGCACCGAGCTTCAGAATCAGGCCGCCGTCCCCATGCTGGCGCTGGGCAGGCATTTCACCGGTGAGACATCAGTGGCCGGGGACTCGTCTGCTGTTTCCGGTTTACCCTGCCGAGAAGCCTGCCCGCAGAACCAGGCAGCCGTTCTTGCCAGACTGGATGACGCCGGGGAGGAACGTTTTCGGGGAAAGGGGAACCATTTCCGGGAGCAACTGGCCCAGCAGGCGCCGGACCAAGTCCTCTATGAAGCTGTCATGGAGGCTCTGGGCTACACCAAGAACAAGCGGTCCTTCCGGGAACTGGCCCGCCGCCTGCCGTTCCGGACTCTGGAATCGGCCGCCCGGGACGCCCGCTCGGACGGAGAAGCTCTGCTCCGCCTTCAGGCATTGCTCATTGGCACGGCGGGACTGCTGCCCTCCCAGCGGTCGCTGTCCGGGTGTGACGGTGGCTACGTGACGGACATGGAGACCCGATGGGCTTCCCTGCTGCCGCGTCAAGTAATGTCGGTGACGGATTGGAATTTGTGCCGCCTCCGTCCCGGCAACTTCCCCACTCGCCGCCTCACCGCCATGAGCTACCTGGTGCTCCGCTACCGGGAAAAGGGGCTGGCGGATGAAGTCCAGGCAAAAATAGCGGATAGCCCCGTGGAGCCGGCGCACCGGGAACTGGAGAAGATGTTTACCGTCAATACCGCCGGCTACTGGGTGGGGCACTTTGATTTCGGCACGCCGGTGAATTCCAGCCCGACCCTGCTGGGCGCGGAACGGGCCGCCGAAATCGTGGTTAACGCGGCGCTGCCCTTCGTCGATGCCGCCGCTCAGACCGGCGTTGCGGCAAAGGCGCGGGAAATCTACCGCCGTTATCCGCGGCTGGCCGCGAACGCGCTGGAAAGGCACATGGCAGGTCAACTGAACCTAGAACGCGGCGCGGTCAACTCCGCCTGCCGCCAGCAGGGACTGCTCCACATCTACAAAACGCGGTGCTCCCAGGGGGAGTGCGGCGCCTGTCCCTTGGCCAGTGCTGAAACCGTCCCTAGCCCAGGTGGTTCACAATCTCGGTGAGGCGGCGGATGCGCGGGCAATCAGTGATGTCGGTGAAGTAGCCGCCGCGGTCGAGCAGGATGCCCTTCATGCCCGCCTTGCTGGCGCCGAGGACGTCAATCTGGTACTGGTCGCCCACATAGATGGCCTCGGCGGCTTTAACGCCGGCCCGGCGCAGGGCTTTCCAGAAGATTTCCGGGTTGGGCTTGTTGCAGCCGGCGTCCAGCGAAGTGACGGTTATGTCAAGCAGAGGCAGGACGCCGGTGTCCTGCAGAAGGACATTGATATCCCGGTCGATGTTGGAGATGAGGCCGCGGAGCAGGCCGCGGTGGGCCAGCTCGGTCAGAGTCGGCACGACGTCATCATAGAGCACCAGCTTCATTTTGAAGTCGCGCATCTTAACAATTAAGCCCATCACCAGTTTATCGGTGGCGTCAATGCCGGCCTCCCGCAGGACGATGCGCTGGTACTGCGCCCAGAGCGCCGCCTGCTCCTCCTTGCTGCGCTGGCTAAGGGGCCGCTGGGCGATTTCCTGGTAGATGAACTCATCGGCGATGACGATGGGGCGGCGGAAGATTTCCGGCGCGGCATCCACGCCAAGCTCTTTGATGGCATTGGCCTGGAGCTCCTCGCGGGGCGGCTCGTAGCGGACCAGGGTATGATAGAGGTCGAAAAAGACGGCTTTAATCATGGTCCGGCTCCTTTCTCTGTGGTGAAGACAATGATATTGTAACTCAGGCAAGAGGGGCTGTAAAGGCAGGGCGACCTCACCCCTTAATCCTTCCGCGGAAGGAAGGGATATTCAAGAGGGGCTAGCGCCCCTCTTGGACGCCCTTCAGGGTGGTTCCAGTGATGTCACCAGAACTGAACCCTTCTGGGTGAACCCCGCTTCTAGTCTCCGCTGTCATTGTGAGGAGCACATTCGCTTTGCTCAGTGTAAACGCAGCGACGAATCAATCCGCCCCAGACGGATTCTTTATTGTCGCCAGGGCGGGGAACTGCTATCATTTAGGATAGTCTGTCACAAGGACTCCCTATGGCAATCATCAAAGTCGTCAACCTGACCAAGAAATTCAAAGACCTGGTTGCCGTCGATGACGTCAGCCTGGACATCGAGGAGCGGGAGTGCTTTGGCCTGCTCGGTCCCAACGGCGCCGGCAAGACCTCCCTCATCCGGGTCATCACCGCCGTCTCCCCACCCACCACCGGCAGCATCTTCGTGCTGGGCAAAGACTTGAGTAAACACGCCAGCGAGGTCAAAGCCCGTCTCGGCGTCGTCCCTCAGATTGAGAACTTCGACCCCGATTTGAGGGTCATCCACAACCTGCTGACTTACGCCCGCTACTTCGATATCCCGCCGAAGGAAGCCCGCCGCCGCGCCATGGAGGTCCTCAAGCTCTTCCAGCTGGAAGAAAAGCAGAAAAGCCAGATACGGGAGCTATCGGGCGGGATGAAGCACCGCCTGCTCATCGCCCGCGGCCTCATCAACCAGCCGGAAATCCTGATTCTAGACGAGCCGACCATCGGGCTGGACCCACAGGCCAAGCATCTCGTCTGGCAGAAGCTGAGACAGCTTAAGGCACAGGGCGTCACCGAGCTTCTCTGCACCCAGAATATGGAAGAGGCCACCCTGCTCTGCGACCGCGTCGCCGTGATGCACCTGGGTAAAATCCTCGCCCTGGATGCGCCGCAGGCTCTCATCCGGCGCCACGTCGGCAGCAAGGTCTGGGAGATTGAGGTCACCCCCGGCGACAAAGAAAAGGTAACCAGCGACCTGACCGCCTTGAAACTCGAATTCGAGGAAGCGGGCCATGTCATCGAGGTCTTCCACCTCGATGACGAAACGGCCAGGAAGCTGGTGAGCTTCAATCCGCGACCGCGCTCGGCGACGCTGGAGGACGTCTTTTTCCGGCTTACCGGGAGGCTGCTCATCGAATGAGGATGTTTTCCGTCCATTTCATCCACGTCTGGCAGAGAAACCGGGACGTTTTCCTGCGTCTCTGGCGCACCGAAGCCATCGGCTACGTCATTGAGCCGATTATCATCCTGCTGGGACTGGGGATGGGGTTGGGTATCTACATCGGGGTCGTCGACGGGCAGAACTATGTCGAGTTCCTGGCGCCGGGCATTATGGCCAGCTATTCGATGTTCAGCGCCAGCTTCGAGTGCACCTACGGCAGTTTCATCCGTATGGAGTACCAGAACACTTACGATGCTATCCTGGCCACGCCGCTCAACGTCGAGGACGTCATTGCCGGCGAAATCTTCTGGGGCGCCACCCGGGCGATGCTCACCGGCACCGGCATCCTGCTCATTGCCGCCGTTTTCCAGCTGGTGCAGTCGCCCTGGGCAATCTTGATTCCCATCGTCTGCTTCCTCAACGGCCTGATGTTCGCCGGCATCGCCCTTTTCTTCACCTCGCTGGCGCCGGCAATTTACACCTTCAACTATTTCTTCACCCTGTTCATTAACCCCATTTTCTTCCTCAGCGGCGTCTTCTTCCCCCTCGACCAGTTCCCCCCGATTCTGCAGAAGCTAAGCTGGCTGTCGCCGCTGACCCCGGTTGTCCATATAACGCGGGCGCTGTTCACCGGCAAATTCAGCGCCGACCTCTGGCTGGCGCTGGCGCTGGTCATCGCATTCTGCGTCGTGTTCTTTGCCATCTCGCTGGTGACGATGCGCCGGAGGATAGTCAAGTAAGGAGAGTCTATGCCGTTTGTGCTGGCGAAGGATGATATCCGAAAGCTGGTGCAGGCCCAACCACCCCTGGTCGAAGGCTGGCTTAACCTGGAGGAACAGCTTCAGCCCAACGGCTTCGACCTGACTTTACGCGATGTGGCGATGCTTCAGACGGCGGGCGCCATCCCGGTCGATAACCGCCAGCGGCAGGTCTCCGCGCTCGCGCCCCTAGTCTTTGACGGCCTGGGCTATATCGACCTCATCCCCGGACCTTACCTCATCACCTACAACGAGGTTGTCCACCTGCCCAAAAACGTGATGGCGCTGGCCGCTCACCGCTCCAGTCTGCTCCGGTGCGGGGTGACGGTGGGGACGGCGGTGTGGGATGCGGGCTACGAGGGACGGTCGCAGTCACTGCTGGTAGTGCACAATCCGCTCGGGTTCAGACTGCAGAAGAACGCGCGGATAATCCAACTGGTCTTCTTCCAGCTCAGCCAGGAGACGGAAGGCTACCATGGGAAATACCAGGGGGAGAATATCTAGCGCCTGCTTGCCAAAATGAGCGTTGGCTTATCCCGGAAGCTGAGACCCTTCGCTACGCTCAGGGTGACATGGATGCAATTTTCTGGGGCAAAGCCCTTGCTAAGGGAAGGGGAAGAAATATTTTAAGAGGGGCTAGTGCCCCGCTTCTTGCTCAATCTTGTCTAAAATACCTTGAATGTTTTCTTCAGTAGGTTTCGCCGCATCAACGACGAAGTGCTTCTCCGGCGGCACCCCGGTGATGGGGTCAGATTTCTGCTTCTGGGACACATACACTTCCCAGCGCCCGTCGGAAACGGTGCCTGCCTTGAGTCGTTGCTCCAGGCGCTGTTTAATGGTCTCCTCGTCGAGGATGCACTCCAGGACATAGAAGTCAGCGCCGACTTTCTTCGCCAAGTCCCGTGCTTTCACCCGTTCCCCCGACTTTATGAAGGAAGCATCCAGCACCACTGAAGTGCCTTCCGAGAGGAATCGTCTTGCCTGATTGAATAGCTCATCGTAGGTCTTGCGGGTGAACTCCGGCGCGTATATGCCACTGCTGAACTCCTCGAAACGGTGCTCGGTAGACGGAATGTCGGCCAACTGCTTACGGATAACATCGGAAGAGAGAACAGCCAGTCCGAACCGTTTTGCCAGCGCCTGTGCCAGAACCGTCTTGCCGGTGCCGACCAGTCCCGCGGTGATGAAAAGAACAGGTTTCGACCAGGTATAGGCGTCCGCCAGGTCGAAGTAACTGCGGGCGGTTTTCCGGCTCTTCTCCCTCTCCGCGTCGCCGACATACCGGTCGTCCGACTTGAAGCACTCCACCTTACCCCGCACATAAGCGCGGTAGCACTTGTAAAAGTTGAGCAACCTGAGGATTTCTTCGTCGCCACTGCGGGCAACGTAGTCCTTAACAAAATGATGAGACAGGTCGGCCCGGCCGTAATGGTCCACGTCCATCGCCAGGAAGGCAATCTCCGAGGCGACGTCGCAGTAGCGGAAACGGTCGTTGAACTCAATGCAGTCGTAGATGCAGATGCCGTCGGTAAAGCAGATGTGGGCGGCGTGCAAATCGCCGTGGCAATCCCGGATTCTGCCACCAGTGACGCGCTTCGGGAATAAAGACGCGTTGTTGGCCAGAAAGCGGTTGGTGTAGTCCCTGATATGCTGAAACTTCTTTTGGGAAACGGTGCTGCCGATGTGCTTTTCCGTCTGGTTGAAGTTCTCTTCGGTGTTGACTTTGATGGCGTCGATGGTGCCGAACTGACTGATGACGTCGTTCGTCTCGGCTTTCTGATGGAAGGGCACCAGTCTCTCGGCCACTCTACCGACCATCTCCCCAGTAACCTCGTTTTTGGCGAGGAGAACGTTCATCATCCGTTCCTGGGGCAGATAGCGCATCCTGACGGCATACTCGATGACCTCTCCGGCCCCACCCAGACCAATCCACCCCTTGTCCCGGGTGATGGGAATGACACCGAGGTAGGCGTCCGGGCAGAGTCGCCGGTTCAGCTCAACCTCTTTCTCGCAGAAGAATTTGCGCTTTTCCAGCGTGGTGTAGTCGAGGTAGCCGAGGTTGACCGGTTTCTTGACCTTGTAGACATAGTCACCGGCGATGAAGACAAAGGACATCTGGGTCTGCATCAGCTCGACTTTCAGAGGGTGTTGGGGGTAGATTTGAGGGTCGAGCAGGGCTTGAACAAAGCCGGGAAGTGATGACACTTTAACCTATCCCCCTCAGGGTGAACCCTTCTGGGTGAACCCTTGACCCCCTTCCTTTGAGAGGGGGGGAAGGGGGAGATATTTTTCAAGAGGGGTTAGCGCCCCTCGTAACGCCCTTCAGGGTGGTTCCAGTGATGTCACCAGAACTGAACCCTTCTGGGTGAACCCCGCTTCTGGCTCAATTGTCATTGCAAGCTTCAATTGTCATTCTGAGCGCAGCGAAGAATCTCAAGCGACGTGCAGCGCATCGGCTGAGACTGATTCGCTTCGCTTAGTTTACACTGAGCGAAGCGAATGTGCTCCTCACAGTGACATGCTGGTGCCCATCCTAAACGCCCTGTCCCTACTTCAGCCAGCTTCTGATATCTTCCAGCACTCGCTGATGGTTGTCTCTTGTTACCG
>JBGOXU010000014.1:0-11406 GCA_041479305.1 Dehalococcoidia bacterium | reverse complement strand
TCATTGCCTCGGCGCTGGCGAGGTTCTGGCCACCTTCGAAGACCGGCACATCGTTGAACGATTCGCCGGGGCGCACCAGCATCAGAATCTGCTCTTTGCCCTCCGCCGATGTCTTGAAGATTTTGAGCACCCCGCTGGCGACAAAGTAGAGCGCCTCCGCCGGCTCGCCTTCGTAGACCACGATTTCACCCTTCTCCACCGACTTCTCGAAGGCGTGTTTTCTCACCAGTTCAAGCTCTGCCTCGTTCAAGCCGGTGAAGTAGGCTATGCTCTTAAAAAAATCCAACTGTACTGCCATATCTACCGTAACTCAACCACCTTGTTACGATTATATCAACTGGCAAGGGGCGAGTAAATAGAAAGTCCAGGTAATTGCTCCCGCAGGAACAAAGGGGATAGTCACCTTAAGAAAAAAAGAGAATTCCCTATGCCGCCTTCTGGAAGAAGTAGCCCACGCCGGACTCGGTCAGAATGTACTTGGGCTGGTTCGGCTCAGGCTCAATCTTCTGCCTCAGGTGTGAGATATAAATCCGCACGTAATCGATGTCATCGATGTACTCCCAGCCCCAGACCTTCTCCAGAATCTGGCGGTGAGTCAGAATGCGCCCGGTATTCTCCAGCAACTGAGCCAGCAGGCTGAACTCGATGGGGGTCAGCTTTACCCTCTCGCCATTCACCATCACCTTGCGCTCGGTGACATCGATGTTAAGGTAATCATCGTTGAAGACGACTTTCTTTTCCGCCTTGGGCATTATCTCGGCGCGGCGCAATACCGCCCGCACCCGCGCCGCCAGCTCCTTGTTGCCGATGGGCTTGAGCAGATAATCGTCAGCGCCGTATTCCAACCCCATCACGATGTCCTCTTCGCTCTTATGCTTACCGGTCAGCATAATGATGGGGATATCGGAAACCTCGCGGATGCGTTTACAGACCTGCCAGCCGTCCATTCCCGGCATCACCACATCGAGGAGCACCAGGTCCGGCTTATTGACAAAAAGCAGCTTGAGCGCCTCCTGCCCGCCGCTGGCCGTCAGGATTTCGTGTTCCTTCTGTCCCAACACCTGGGACATCAGCCGCACCAGAGCCGGTTCATCATCAACAATCAGAATCTTTGCCATCGTTTGCCTCCTCCAGCGCTACTTACGCTGTTTCAGCATATTCTCGATGAAGCCGGGCAGCTCGCGGGTGTTAATTGGCTTGGAGAGATAGGCATCACATCCGGCTTCGATGAATTTCTCCTGGTCCCCTTTCATAGCGTAGGCGGTTACTGCTATCACCGGAATACGGCTCAACTCGGGAATCTTGCGCAGCCGCTGGGTGGCCTCGATGCCGCTGATGGTGGGCAACTGCATATCCATAATAATTAGGTCGGGCTTTTCCTTCACCGCCTTGTCCAGCGCTTCCTCACCGTTGCTCGCTTCAATCAGTGTGTACCCTTTCCCCCTCAGGGTCATCCGCATCAGCCTCATATTGAGCGGATTATCTTCCACAATGAGTATCTTCTCAGCGCTCATTTCCGACCTCTGAATTACTCCGATGCCGCTTCGCCGGGAGCGGCCAGAGGCAAGGTAAAGCTGAACTTGCTCCCCTTGCCGTACTCGCTCTCTACCCAAATTTTGCCGCCGTGCCTTTCTATGATTTGTTTGGCGATGGCCAGCCCCAGCCCCGTCCCACCCACCCCTTTGACCAGCGGCTTATCGGCCTGGAAGAAAGGCTCGAACAGCCTTGTCTGATTCTCAGCCTTGATGCCGATGCCGGTATCCGTCACACTGATACGGCACCAGCCGCTCTCCGGCACCGCTTCCACCTTCAGCTTGCCGCCATCCGGCGTGAACTTGGTGGCGTTGCCCAGCAGGTTGATAAAGACCTGCCGGATTTTGCCCTTGTCCGCTTTGACCAGTGGCAGCGCTTCGTCAACAATGATTTCCAGGTCCTGATTACGCGGGGCGATGATGGGCATCATGATGCTCTTCACCGCCTTGACCAGGTTGGGCAGCGAGATGTTCCTGATTTTCAGCTCCATCGTTCCCGACTCTATCTTGGACAGGTCAAGGATATCGTTGATTAAGCCAAGCAAATGCTTGCTGCTGGCCAGGATATCATTGAGGCACTGCTTCTGCTCATCGTTGACCTGGCCGGGCACCTGGTCGAGCATCAGTTCGGAGAAGCCGATGATGACGTTAAGCGGAGTGCGTAGTTCGTGGGACATATGAGCCAGGAACTCCGATTTCGCTTTGCTCATTTCCTCGAGCTCGCGGGACTTCTCCATCAGCTCGTGCTGTTGCGCCATCAGCTCTTCGCTCTGCGCCTGGAGTTCTTCGTTCTGAGCGTCCAGACGCTCATTCTTATCCTTTAGCTCCCGCGACGATAGCCCCAGCGCCTCCATCATCACATTGATGGTCTCCGCCAGCTTGGTCAGTTCGTCTTTCCCCGGTAGGGTCACCCGCGCCGAGAGGTCGCTCCTCGTGCCGATGGCGCCCACCTGCCGGCTTAAGCGAGCCAATCGGGAAAGCACCTGGTTCTCCAGCAATAAAGTAACACCCAACCACAGCACCAGCCCCACCAGCACAATCGAAAAGATGATGTAGCTGATACTGGTCTGGCCGTGCTGGTAGATGTCCCGCGGCATATCCACCCGGAAGACAAAACCGGGCTTGCCGTAGATGTCCGGCACCAGGGAGTAGCCGGCGACAGTCACCTCATCAAGCACGCGCACTCCCGCCGGCTCTTTGAGAGAGAGAGCGGTCAGCGCCGACCGGAAATCGGGCGGCATCCTCTTATCGTCGACACGAATAGCGGCGATGGAGAGAAGAGTGGTCTCGGACAGTCGCTCAATCTCCGCCGCATCGAGGAAGCGCCCCATAATCAGCGCCCCGCGAATGGGGCCCTTACCCTCGCTCGTGATAATCGGGCGCGAGGCAACCAGCGCCGCCCTATCGGGAAGGAGAATGATTCCGCTAACACTGCTATCGGTCTTATCGTGGCAACAAAGGGGCTCATTTGCCGTTAGGTGACCTAGTAGGCCCTGAGGAAAAGGCATTTCCTTCTCACTGATTAAATCAACCGCCTTGGCAAAGATGACTTTGTGCGCCGAGTCCACATAGACCATGAAATTCAACCGCAAATTGACAAAGGTGCCATCAATCAGGTTCGACTTGAGGTAATCCGTATTCTTGTCCTCAATGAAGGCGTAGGTGTCATCCCAGGTGGCCCAGTCGTCCGCCGTGGCGTCAATAAAAGCGATGTTCGCTTCCAGGGCCGAAACCACGCGCTCGATGTTCTGGCGGGTGTTCTTCTCTTCGAGCCGGCCAAAACTGCTTAGCAAGATATTCTGGGAGACGAAGTAAAGAATCACCACCAGCCCGACAAACGTCACCCCGATGATGAGCAGTATCTTCTTACGGATTGTCATCAGTTATCTCCAGAGCAGGTTCCAGTGTCTGCTTTCGGCCATCAGCGTTAGCACTTCCCAAAAGATGAGACCCTTCGCTACGCTCAGGGTGACAGAGCCACAATTGTCATTATGAGCACCCCAATTGTCATTCTGAGCGAAGCGAAGAATCTCGTCCATTGCGCTGACCTATGCCACTAAGCACCAGCACTCCCTTACCGTACCTTCTTGTATATTTTCGCCTTGTTGTCAAGGCAGACCAGCCGGTGAGCCACATTGGACGTTGGCGTTTCCACCTCTCCCAGCACCAGGTATCCCGGCGTTGCTAGCGCCTCGCAAAGCCGGCCCAGCACCTCGGCCTGAAGCTCCCTCTGCCAGTATATCAGCACGTTGCAGCAGAAGATGCAGTCCGGGTTCTTGACCGGCAGGGGGGCGGCCGAGGTAAGGTCGAAGTGGGCGAAGTCCACCAGCTTTCTGATGTCCGGCGTCACCAGATAGCCCTTCCCGTGCTGGGTGAAAAAGCGCCGCCGCATTTCCTCCGGGAAGCCGTTAATGTCCTCGGCAAAATAGATGCCTTCCCGGGCGGCGCCGAGCACCTTGTGACTGATATCCGAGCCGTAAACAGCGACGTCAAAATCGGATTTATTGTCCCCGAGGTACTGGTCAAGCAGGATGGCGATGGAATATGTTTCTTCGCCGCGGGCACAGGCGGCGCTCCAGAATTTGAGCGCCCTCTCCCCTCTCGACTTCTTGTAGGCGACTATTTCCGGCAGGACGAGCCGGGCCAATTGCTCAAAGGTTTGGGGACAGCGACAAAAGCCGCTGACCTTGATGGTCAGGTACTCGACGAGCTTGCGGTATTCTTCGGGGTGGCTGTCCAGGAAGCGGCTGTATTCGGCAAGGCTCTCTAGGCAGAGGGCGGCGACGCGCCGCTCGAGGCGGCGCACCACCATATTGCGGCGGTGATTGCGGAAGTCAAACCCCGCATCCTCATAGACTTTTTCCAGGAGGAAGTCTAGTTCCGTCTTCGATTTCGAGTCAACCTGGCTCTCAACTCCCATTCACGGCGCCTCGCGAGTCTTTCCGCCTATAGTATCACGAATACCCCAATATTGCCAGTAGTCACCGGCAGTCTGTGCTCGGGTGAAGCCACACTTAATCGGAAATAATACCAAAGTGAGGATGGTGAAGGAGCAGGTCGGTCAGGATTTGTCTTCAGGAAGCAGTCGGTTGACGTCTTCCCAGCGGAACATCCGCTCCCCGCGCGGACCGATGCGGTAGGCCTTCAGTTTGCCACATTCGCACCAGCGTCGAATGGTGCTGACATGAACGCAAAGAAGCCGGGCGACCTGCCTGGTGGTAAGCATTGCACGAATTCGTTCGTAGTGCGTCATCGGCGCGCCTTTACCAGTCTGTTCTGGCAACAGTCTGCGGCTTGGTCTTCTGACCGGTCCAGTGCGCGAAGACGGTGTCCGGCGGCGCGTCCTTAAGAATGCTTTCGCGGACTTCGGCATAGCTGCCCTGATACTCCGGGAGCTGCTCGCCATCCTCATCGAACACCATGACCATATCATTCTTGAGTCGGATAACTGTCCTAATCATCTTCCCCTCCTCTCCCTTTTATTCATCTACTCTCAATATTAAGGGAGAGACATTAACCGTCCATAAAGCGGGCGTATAAATCGTATAAATTCTGTTAAAATCCTTGACTTCCACCCCCACCTCTGGTATAGTCTTTCCTTAAAAAGCGGAGAATAAAATGAGCCCTCAGTTCAAGCAGTTGCGCCGTGCCTACGGCTTTGATGAAGTCGCCATTGTCCCCGGCGATGTCACCCTCAACCCCGACCAGACCAACATCGATTTGAAAATAGACAAGCTGACCCTCTCTGTCCCCATCCTGGCGGCGGGAATGGACGCCGTGACCGATGTCGGCTTCGCTGTCAAGTTGAGCAAGCTGGGCGGCCTGGCGGTGATGAACATTGAAGGCGTTCAGACCCGCTACGCCAATCCCACGGAGGTGCTGATGGAGATTGCCCAGGCGCCCCCCGACCAGGTTACCGCCCTGCTCCAGAAAATCTACTCCGAGCCAATCAAGGAATACCTCATCGGCCAGCGGGTTCAGGCTATCAAGAAGGGCGGCGGAATCTGTGCGGTCTCGGCGGCGCCGGCCAATACCAAGCGCTTTGCCCCCGTTGCCGCGGAAGCCGGCGCAGACATCTTCGTTGTCCAGTCAACGGTGACCACGGCCCGCCATATCTCGAAGAGCTACCGCGGTCTCGTCTTTTCCGAGTTCGTCCAGTCCCTACCCATTCCGGTGGTCGTCGGCAACTGCGTCAGCTACAACGCCTGCCTGGAGCTGATGCGTACGGGAATTCACGGTATCCTGGTGGGAGTCGGCCCCGGCGCCGCCTGCACGACGAGGGAAGTCCTGGGCATCGGCGTGCCGCAGATTACGGCGACAATCGATTGCGCGGCGGCGAGAGATGACTATTTCAAAGAATCGGGCCGCTACGTGCCCATAATTACTGATGGCGGCTTCCGCAAGGGCGGCGATATCTGCAAAGCCATCGTGGCGGGAGCGGACGCGGTCATGCTCGGCTCGATTTTCGCCCAGGCTAAAGAGGCGCCCGGAATGGGCTTTCACTGGGGAATGGCGAACCCCCACCCCGCCCTGCCCCGCGGCACCCGCGTCAAGGTAAGGACCACGGGCACACTGGAGCAAATCCTCTTCGGGCCGACCTCGGTGACGGACGGCAGTCAGAACCTCGTGGGCGCCCTACGTACAGCAATGGGCACCTGCGGCGCGGCCAACATCCCGGAAATGCACAAGGCGGAAATGGTCATCGCCCCGGCCATCGTCAGCGAGGGAAAGTCACTCCAGATGGCGCAGGCGAGCCGCGGCTAGCCTACTCCTCTTCTTCCTCTTCCTCAAGCTCAGGTTCGACGGCTTCTTCTTTGACAAAAGGCACGAGCGCCTCGGCGCGGCGGCGCTTGCGGGCGGGCAGAGTCAACTTATCCAGTGACTCGCGTAGAGCCGCCAGCCCGGGACCGCACTCAACCACCACCCCGTCCATCCCCACCTCCCAGAGCAGCTGGAGCCCGTCTTCCCCGAGGCTATCGGGGGCGCGAACGAGGATGGGTTTCGCCACCATCAGCCCGAAGCGCTGCAAAAGCATCACGTGCTGCCAGGTCAGGAAGGACTCCGCTTCAGGCTCGTCGGCAATATAGACAGCATCGATGGCCAGTTCATTAATGACACGGAGCAGGTTTTCATCAAAGGTCGACGCCACCTGCAGAATCCGGCCGACCTTGCATTCATCATCGTCATCTTTGGGTACCGCCAAGACCCGTGTGCCTGAAGGAAAGACCAGGAAATCGCACCCCGCCTCAACTATCGGCTCCAGACCCTTCTTACCGATATCGGGCAGGCTTAACCCCCACGGGACACTCAGTGCCTCATTTATCTTGCGCAGATTCCGGGTGCTCGAATTCACCGTGGTCAGCAGAACGGCATCAGCGCCGGACGTTACCTCCGCCAGCCTATCGATTGCCTCCGGCTCGGGCAGGCACGTCACGAGCAACAACCTGGGTTTGGCGGCGGCCGACCGCGCGGTGCGAAAGCCCATAGGCTGGGGGGTAATTCGGGTCATCTCGCAAAGTTTATCGATTAGCTTGCTCATAGCATCCTCCGTAAGTGATGGCAAGAAATAGTATAACACAAAGACAAACGGCGGAGAAAAACCCGTGTCGTAGTTGCGAGCTAAACTAGATTGCCACGGGGTCTAAGTCCCCCTCGCAATCCCTCATCCTTCTCAGAAAGGACCACTAAGTATGATAATGATGCCTTCGATACAACCTGTCGTCCCGACTAGAGTCGGGAGCCAGACCCCGCCTCATCTCCGCCTCTGTTCCGATTTTTATCGGGACGCCGGCGTTTACCCCGTACACCGATACGAGGCGGGAATGACAATTTTGGCGGTCGGATTCCTATTTTCGTAGTAATGCCAGGAGAAACTAGAAGCGGGGTTCACCCAGAAGGGTTCAGTTCTGGTGACATCACTGGAACCACCCTGAAGGGCGTCTAAGAGGGGTGCTAACCCCTCTTTTATTTATCTTCCCCCTCTCCTTTCCAAGGAGAGGGGGATTAAGGGGGTGAGGTTCCCCCACCCCCAGCTAGACACTCCACGAAGCTGTGCGCTATAATAACAAAGGTTAGGATGAGTAATGCCCACTCTTTTCGTTGTCGCCACCCCGATTGGCAATCTGGAAGACATCACCCTGCGTGCCCTCCGGACTCTGCGTGAGGTCAAGCTCATTGCGGCCGAAGACACCCGCAAAACCAGAAAGCTCCTCACCCATTACGACATCAAGACACCGATGACCAGCTACCACGAGCATAACAAGCGGGCCAAGTTGAACTACATCTTGAACTATTTGAACGATGCTGACGTCGCCATTGTCTCGGAGGCGGGAATGCCCAGCATGTCCGACCCCGGCTACGACCTCATTGTGGCCGCTCAGGAAAAAAACATTCCGGTGGTGCCCATTCCCGGACCTTCGGCGGTGATTACGGCGCTCGTGGTGTCCGGCCTGCCCGCCGACCGCTTCACCTACATCGGCTTCCTGCCCAACAAGACTAAAGCCAGGCTGGAGCTTCTGAAGTCGGTGGCGAGTGAATCGGGCACTATTGTCGCTTTCGAAGCCCCACACCGGCTGAAGGCGTCTCTGGAAGATATACAGCAGGCCCTGGGCGACCGGCAAATCGCGGTCTGCCGCGAGATGACCAAGCTCCACGAGGAAATTTTCCGCGGCACGGTGAGCGCGGCAATCGAGCACTTCACGGAGCCACGCGGCGAGTTCACCCTCGTCATTGAGGGGAAGCCCGAAAGCCAGCCGCAGTTGACAGCGGACATCGAAAAGCAGTTACATTATAGGTATCTGTCAGGCATGCCAGCTAAGAAAGCAATTGCCGAGATGGCTCAAGAAACCGGGCTATCGCGGAAAGAGCTTTACCGAACCTGGCTCAAGTTGGCCCGGACGTGGGATGTGAATAAAGACGTATCAACCGAGAGGAGTTGAGATATGAGACGTGGTTGTATATCGTTAGGTGAAGTCAAGTGCGATGAGTGCGGACGCACCATCCCCTACCCGGACCGCTACCTCGCCTTTGAGGAAAAGAAAGGCAAAGAGGTAGAAGAAGGCGAGACGGCACACTACTGCGTCGAGTGCTGCCTCAAAAAGGGGTATGCCCGCTACAAGGAAGAAAAAGGCGAGCGGGTACTGACCTTCTTCCAGGAATAACATCGCGCTGGAACTGTCTTATGAGTGAACGAATTCTGGTCTGTGTTGCCTGGCCCTACGCCAACGGCCCTCTGCATCTCGGGCACGTGGCCGGCGCCTACCTGCCGGCGGACATCTTCGCCCGCTACCACCGCACCAAGGGCAACGAGGTGGCGATGGTGTCCGGGTCGGACCAGCACGGCACGCCCATCACCATCAAAGCCGACCTGGAAGGCGTCAAGCCGGCGGAAGTCGTCGCCCGCTACCACCAGAAGTTCCTTGAGAACTGGCGTAAGCTGGGCATCACCTGGGACCTGTTCACCACCACCGGCACGCCCAACCACGCGGAGGTGACCCACGATATCTTTCTGACCCTGCTCAAGAAGGGTTACATCTACAAGGATACCGTCTCCCAGCCCTTCTGCCCCAAATGCCAGCGTTACCTGCCCGACCGCTACGTCGAGGGCACGTGCCCGTTCTGCGCCTATACGAGCGCCCGCGGTGACCAGTGCGAAACCTGCGGCAAGCCCCTGAACCCGGTCGACCTGATTGGCATTCACTGCCGCATCTGCGGGAGCACGCCGGTCTTCCAGAACTCGGAGCACTTTTTCCTCAAGCTCTCTGCCTTCAACGCCCAGCTTCTGGAGTGGGTCAAGAAGCAGACCCACTGGCGGAGCAACGTCCTCAACTTCACCCAGCGCTATCTTGAGGACGGGCTGAAGGACCGCGCCATCACCCGCGACATCGAGTGGGGCGTCTCGGTGCCGGTGGCGGGCTTCGAGAACAAGCGCATCTACGTCTGGTTCGAGGCGGTCATCGGTTACCTCTCCGCCACCAGGGAATGGGCCGCCAACCAGGGCACCCCGGAGAAGTGGCGCGATTTCTGGCAGAAGCCGGACACCAAAATATACAACTTCATCGGCAAGGACAACATCCCCTTCCATTGCATCATCTGGCCCGCCATGCTGATGGGCTACGGCGGCCTTAACCTGCCTTATGATGTCCCCGCCAACGAGTTCCTGACCATCGAGGGGCGAAAGATTTCCACCAGCCGCAACTGGGCGGTCTGGCTCCCCGATTACCTTTCCCGCTATGACCCCGACCCTCTCCGCTACCTCCTCTCCATCAATATGCCGGAGACATCGGACACCGACTTCTCCTGGCGCGAGTTCGTGCGGCGCAACAACGATGAGCTGGTGGCCACCTACGGCAACCTGGCGCACCGCGTGCTCACCTTCACCTACAAGAACTTCGATGGCGCCATTCCCACTCCCGGACAATTCGATGACGATGATAAGTCCATTCTCGACCTGGCGAAAAAGACCATCGCGACGGTGGATAGTCTTCTCTACAAGTGTGTCTTCAAAGAATCGGTCCGGACGGCGATGAGCCTGGCGCAGGAGACCAACCGCTATCTCGATAGGAAGTCGCCGTGGAGAGTCATCAAGCAGGACCGGCAGGCGTCCGGAACGGCGCTCTATGTTGCTATCACCGTGCTGTCCGCGCTGAGCATCATTCTCTATCCCTTCCTCCCCTTCAGCTCGCAGAAGCTGTGGCAGTACCTCGGCTTCAAAGATGCGGTGCAGAACGGCGGCTGGAAGCTCACCACCCCACCCGCCGGACAAAAACTGCCGATGCCCCAGCCCCTTTTCATCAAGCTCGACGAAAAGCAGGTGCTCGAAGAAGAGAGCAAACGTCTGGGACAGCCAAGCTAATTCCCGCGTACCAAATGATAATAAATGAATTGTTTTGAATGATGTATCAAGGTCAATACGTTTGTATTAGATGAAAAAGACGCTCGACTTAGCCGATATCTACGCCCCCGTCCGTGATGACCTGGAAAAGGTCAGGGAAAGCCTGCGGTCAATCAGCCGCGTGGACTTCCCCTGGCTCTCGGAACAGCTTGACTACGTGGTGCGGGGCGGGGGGAAGGGCATCCGGCCGGCGCTGACTCTACTGGCGGGCAAGTTCTACAAGTACCACCTCAAATACCTCCTGCCGATGGCGGCGTCGGTCGAGCTGATGCATACGGCCACTCTCGTCCACGATGACGCTATCGATAAATCCGTCGTCCGCCGCGGCCAGCCGACCATCAACAAGATGTGGGGTGATGAAGACGCCATCCTGCTCGGCGACTACCTCTTTGCCAAAGCCGGCGAGTTTGTCGCGGACACCGAAAGCCCCAGGGTCATCAAGCTCTTCTCGCAGACCCTGGCCATGATTTCCCGCGGGGAAATAAACCAGCTGCTGGACGCTTTCAAAATACCGCAAACCCGCGAGGGCTATTTCCAGCGGATTTCCCACAAGACGGCCGCCCTCTTCTGCCTGGCCACCGAGTCGGGCACTATCCTGAGCAAAGCGCCGGAGAAGTCAGTCGATAAGCTCCGTGAGTACGGACACAACCTGGGCATCGCCTTCCAGATTGTCGATGACATCCTGGACTTCACCGGCACCGAGGAGAGGCTGGGCAAGCCGGTTGGCTCGGACCTGACGCAGGGGACTCTCACCTTGCCGGCGATGCTGGTACTTGAAAGGCTCCCCGGCGACAACCCGGTGAGACGGGCCCTGGAAAACAAGGGCGACCCGAGGTACGTGGCAGAAGCCATCAGGCTGATTCGGAATTCGCCGGTGGTGGATGAGTGCTACAAGATTGCGGAAGACTACTGCGCCCGGGCCGCCGCCAACCTGAAAGACCTGCCGCAGAATGACGCCCACCGGTCGCTGACCGACCTGAC
>JBGOXU010000013.1:0-11578 GCA_041479305.1 Dehalococcoidia bacterium | reverse complement strand
CTGATGGACGCGCCGGTATCGATGGCTTCCGCGCCCCGGCCGAGGCCATCGGTGGAGGCCAGCGCCAGGCATCTTACCCAGTTATTGCCGAGGTGGCCCTGCACTTCCAGAACCAGGCGGCTATCGCCCACCATTACATCAATGGCGTTAAACAGGGCCGGCACTTCATCCGGGGGAAACTCAACGTCCACCACCGTGCCGATGACCTGGACGATTCTCCCTTTGCTTCCTTTTGCCATTAAGACCTCCTGACTAAGCCAGAGCGGCGGCACCGCCCGCAATATCGAGGATTTCGTTGGTGATGCTTTCCTGGCGGGCTTTATTGTACATCAGTGTCAGACCCTGGATAAGCTCCTCCGCGTTATCCGTGGCGCTCCGCATCGCCACCATACGCGCTGATTGCTCGCTGGCAATCGCCTCCAGGATGGCGTGATAGACCTGCATCTCGACAAAGCGAGGCAGGAGTTCACCCAGCACCTTCGCCGCGCCTGGCTCATAAATATAGTCAACGTTCTGAGACCGTGGTATCTTCGCCGGTTCGATGGGAAGAAGCTGCTGTATCACCGGCTTCTGCACCATCGTATTGATGAAACGGGCATACGCCAGGTAAACAACATCAAACACGCCGCTGGTATAATCATCGATGATGATGCGGGATATGGGTAGAGTCTGAAGCAAAGTAGGCTTATCGCCAATCTGGGTGAACTGGGCGCAGATGTCCCGGCCGTAGCGCCGCATAAACTCCATCCCTTTGCGCCCTACCGCCACCAGCGACACGGGTGCCGCCTGTGCCAGGATGAAGCCTCCGGTCAGGCGGTTGAGGCTGGAGTTCAGCCCACCGCATAGCCCGCGGTCCGGCGTGATGTGCACGATGCCGATTTTCTGCACCGGATGCCTCTGGAGGAGCGGATGCAGTCCCTCGGTTTGCGGCAGCGCCGCCAGGTCGGCGATGACCTGGTGGATTTTATCCGAATATGGACGCCCCGCCAAACCGCGCTCCTGCGCCCGCTTCATCTTGGAGGCCGCCACCATCTCCATCGCCCGGGTGATTTTGGCGGTGTTCTGAACGCCCCTTATGCGCCGCTTGATGAGACGAGTGCTAGCCAAACCTTAAACTCACCTGCCTGTTCGTCTTACGTTCCCGCCGCAAAGCTCTGCTTGAACTCGGCGATTGCTTTCTTCAGTTTTTCTTCAGTCTCGGCGACCAGGTCCTTCGTCTCAGCGATGGACTTACCCACCTCGGGGTAGTTCGCGTCCATAAACTGATAGAACCGCGGCTCCAGTAGCGCCATTTTGTTCAACGGAATCTCATCGAGATGGCCGTTGATGGCGGCGTAGAGAATGATGACCTGCCGTTCCAGCGGTATTGGCGCGGACTGCGGTTGTTTCAGCACCTCGATGAGGTGCCGGCCCCGCTCCAGCTGTGCCAGCGTCGCCTTGTCCAGTTCACTGGCGCCAAACTGGGCAAACGCCTCGACATTCCGGTACTGCGCCATCTCCAGTCGCAGGCGACCGGCCACCTTCCGCATTGCCTTGGTCTGAGCGTTGCTCCCGACCCGGGACACCGAAAGCCCCACGTCCAGCGCCGGTTTGATGCCGGCATTGAACAGGTCGGTCTCCAGGTACATCTGGCCATCGGTAATGGAGATGACGTTGGTCGGGATGTAGGCGGACATATCGCCCGCCTGGGTCTCGATGATGGGGAGGGCCGTCAGCGACCCGCCCCCGTATTCCGGGGCATACTTGGCCGCCCGCTCCAGGAGACGGCTGTGCAGGTAGAAAACATCGCCGGGGTAGGCTTCCCGGCCCGGCGGCCGGTGCAGTAGCAGAGAAATCTGCCGGTAAGCCCAGGCATGCCGGGTAAGGTCATCATAGACCACGAGGACGTCCTTCCCCTGCTCCATAAACTCCTCGCCCATAGCACAGCCGGCGTAGGGCGCGAGGTATTGCAGGGCAACCGAGTCGGAGGCATTCGCCGCCACGACAATGGTGTGCTTCATCGCGCCTTGCGCTTCCAGAGTGGCGACCACCTGTGCCACCTTGGATGCCTTCTGCCCGATGGCGACATAGATGCAGGTGAGGTTACCCCCCTTCTGGTTGATGATGGTGTCCAGAGCGATGGCGGTCTTGCCGGTGGAGCGGTCGCCGATGATAAGCTCGCGCTGGCCCCGCCCGATAGGAATAATGCTATCGACGGCCTTGATGCCCGTCTGCACTGGCGTGTCGACCGACTTCCTCAGCACCACGTTGGGAGCGACCCTCTCAATGGGACGGCTCCGCGTCGTCTTCACCGCACCCCGGCCATCCAGCGGCCGGCCGAGAGAGTCGACCACCCGGCCGATGAGCGCTTCCCCGACCGGCACTTCGGACACGCGGCCGGTGACGCGGACTTCATCGCCTTCTTTGATTTTGGTGTAGTCGCCAAAAATCAGCGCGGCGACGTTGTCCTCCTCTAGGTTCACCGCCATGCCGATGACATCGTTGGGGAACTGGAGAAGCTCGTTGTACTTGGCGGACGATAGCCCGTGAATACGGGCAATGCCATCGCCAACCCCAATCACCGTACCCACTTCCACCATGGATACGGTCATACCGAACTGCTCTATCTGCTGTTTAATGACCGCAACAATATCCTGTCCCTTTGTTGCCACCCGATACCTCCTTTGCCTGGACTCGTAGCAACTTTCCTGGCTATCTCAGCCTACTGCTTACCCTCAACGAGGGCCTGAACGACGGTCGGGTCGGCCAGAGTGCTGATATCGCCCAGGTTGTCGATATCGCCGGACGCAATCTTGACCAGGATGCGTCGCATAATCTTGCCGCTCCTGGTCTTGGGCAAAGCGTTGGCAAACTGGATTTTCTCCGGGCTGGCGATGGGGCCGATTTCCTTACGGACATGCTGGACCAGCTGTTTCTTCAGGTCGTCAGAAGGTTCGATGCCGACCTTCAGCGTAACGAAAGCATAGATTGCCTGCCCCTTGATTTCGTGGGGCATCGGCACCACGGCTGCCTCCGCCACCGCGGTATTGGACACCAGCGCGCTCTCGACTTCCGCCGTGCCGATGCGGTGACCGGAAATCTTGATGACGTCATCCATTCTGCCCATCAGCCAGAAGTAGCCATCTTCGTCAACCCGAGCGCTATCACCCGTGGTGTAGTTACCCGGAAAACGCACGAAGTAGGTGTTCTTGAACCGCTCCGGGTCACCGTAGACGCGCCTCATTAAGCCGGGCCACGGCCGTTTGATGACCAGGTAGCCGCCCTCATTGACACCGGCCGGCGTGCCGTCTTCTCTCAGCACCGCCGGGAGAATGCCGGGGAACGGCAGAGTGGCGGAACCGGGCTTGGTGGGAATAGCCCCGGGGAGCGGGGTTATCAGGATACCGCCGGTCTCGGTCTGCCACCAGGTATCGACAATGGGACATTTCCCCTTGCCGATGACATTGTAGTACCATATCCAGGCTTCCGGGTTGATTGGCTCGCCGACGGTGCCCAGAATCCGGAGTGAGCTCAGGTCGTGCTTGTTGACCCAATCATCTCCCTCTCGCATCAGCGAGCGCAGGGCGGTCGGGGCAGTGTAGAAGATATTTACCTGGTATTTCTCCACCAGCTCCCAGAAGCGGTCGGGGTGCGGATAGGTGGGAATACCTTCGAACATCATCGTCGTGGCGCCAAGTGATAGCGGTCCGTAGACAATGTAGCTGTGTCCGGTAATCCAGCCGATATCGGCGGTGCACCAGTAAGTATCCTCGTCCTTGAGGTCGAATATCCACTTGGCGGTCTGCATTACATAGAGCAGGTACCCCGCCGAAGTATGCAAGACACCCTTGGGCTTGCCGGTGCTGCCGCTGGTGTACAGGATAAAAAGCGGGTCTTCGGAGTCCATCACTTCCGGGTCGGCGCAGGGCTCAATATCGGAGCCGGCCATCAGGTCATGCCACCACCTATCGCGGACTTCCTTGAGCGGCACATCGATGTTGGCTCTCTGGAGCACGATGACGTCTTTGACATCCGGGCAGGACTGCAACGCCAGGTCGGCGTTGTCCTTGCTGCGGATGACCTTACCGCCGCGATAGTAGCCGTCACAGCAAATCAGGACTTTGGAACCGCAGTCCAGAATTCTGTCTTTCAGCGCTTCGGCGCTAAAACCGCCGAAGACCACGTTATGAACGGCGCCGATACGAGCAATGGCCAGCATGGCAATCGGTAGCTCGGGCACCATTGGCAGGTAGATAGTGACCCGGTCGCCCTTCTTGACGCCAATCTTCTTCAGGACGTTGGCAAACCGGCAGACCTCACGGTGCAACTGCTGATAGGTCATCACCCGGGTATCGCCGATATCACCTTCCCAGATAATAGCGGCTTTGTTCTTGCGCCAGCCGTTCAGGTGGCGGTCGAGGCAGTTGTAGCTGACATTGAGCTTGCCGCCGACGAACCACTCGTGCTTGGCTTCCCGGAAATTATCGACCAGGACCTTGTCCCATTTCTTGAACCAGTGCAGTTGTTCCGCGGCTTCCGCCCAGAACTTCTCCGGGTCTTTGATGGACCTCTCGTAGAGTTCCCGGTACTGCTCCATATTCTTGATGTAGGCTTTTTCGCTGAGTTCCTTGGGGGGTTGGAAGACTCTTTTCTCCCCCATCATCGACGTAATGGTTGTTGCTTCTGCCATGAATACCTCCGCGTGTTTTTCATATTTTTACAGCGCACCACCATACCAGCCGATAGTGGCGCTAATCAGTTGCCAGTTTATCGCCAAATACCGTGAGTTTCCTGGATTACTCCTGCGAGGTAACGCCCATCAACTGGGTATAAGCATGCTGTAGTCGCTGAGCGATAACCGATGCCAGCCCGCGGTGCACCTTGCAGCCGATGGGCGGCACGGTGTGACATAGCCCCATCAGGTCCGTGCCGTGGAAGACGAGCACCTTGGTCGTCTCGATGGCTTTCGCCGTGGTCGTGCTTCGATACGGCGGCAACATCGCCGACCAGCCGATGATATCAAAGTTGGACGCGGCCTGTATCTGGCGACGGGTCATCGGGCCAAGCTCAAGGTAAAGCCCCACCAGGCCATCCTCGATGACATACATCTTATCCTGGGTCCTTCCCTGCTTGGACAGCGCCTCGCCAACTTCAAATGTCTGGGTGCTGACCATATTAGCCAGTGTCTTGAGCTGTTCGTCCGTCAGGTCCCCAAAGAATGAGCACTTCTTCAGAACATCAATTTTGTTCATGTAACCTCCTTCTAGTTTAAGCTCTTTCTGAGTCTAGCTCTTGCCAATCAACTCTTTCTTCAGAGCTTCCAGCCTGGTTTTTATGCTGCCGTCCAGTGATTTCCCACTCACCTTCACCACCATGCCACCGATAATCGCCGGGGCAACGTCCGCCTCAATCACGACCTTCTTGCCGATGATTCGCCCCAGGCGCTCCGCCAGCTTATTTGCTTCATCCTTGTCCAGCGCCACTGCCGTGCTGACCTCCGCATGCTCGATGCCGCGGTAGCCATCCAGTCGGCGCTGGTATTCCGCGGCAATATCTCCCATCAGATGCAGCCGCCCCCGGTTCACCAGGAGCATAACCAGGTTCAGCGCCAGCGGATTGAGCCCCTCCAGTTGGTCGGAGAGCAGTTTTGCTTTCTCCTTGAAGCGCAGTTTCGGGCTTTCCAGGAACGCTTTTATTTCAGCGTCGCTGACCAATGCGGCAAACGACTGCAGGTCAGACTGCCAGCGGTCCAGTTCGTTCGCCTGCTGGGCGATTTCGAAGATTGCCTGCGCGTAGCGCCGCGGATAAGCTCGTCTTGGCATCGTGCCTAGTCCTTTATTATTTCCCCTTCCAGGACTTTCTCAATCAGCTCGCGGTGCGCTTCCTTGTCCAGCGACCGCTCGATAACCTTTTCCGCCGCCATTATGGTCAGGTCGACAAACTCCTTGCGCACGCCCTGGATAGCTTCATCACGCTCGTGCTGGATTTCGCTGCGGGCGCGGTCAATCAACGTCTCCGCTTCCTGTTTCGCTTCCTCGCGCGACTTCACTTTGATTTCTTCACCCACGGCCACGGCCCGGTTGATTCGTTCCTGACCTTCGCGGCTCGCCGTCTCGATTTGCTTCTTGACGGTCTCCTCGGTATGGGTAAGCTGTTGCTTAATCGCCTCGGCGTTCTCCATGCTCTCTTTGACGCGGCGAGAGCGCTCGTCCAGCATCCGCATCAGCGGTTTGTAGGCGGCGAAGTAGAGCAGGACAAACAAAATGCCGACATTAACCACCTGCGCGAGCAACGTCGCCCAATTTATGCCTAGTTCTCCAATGCCCTCCATTGTCTTCTCCAGAGCCTAGCTTAGCTTGGGCAAGAGGGCCAGGAAAAGCATGCCAATCAGGAACACGCCGCCTAGAATTCCCGCCGAAATGATAATGGCAAGTGAAATGGGTATTCCATCCTGTCCCATATCAGTCCTCCTTAATTACCTTTAGCCGACGAAGACCAGAATGATGGCGATAATCAGAGCGTAAATGCCGATAGCTTCGGCGAAGGCGGTCACCAGAATCATGTTCGTCATGATGGCGCCACTTGCTTCAGGGTTGCGGGCTATACCCTGAAGAGCAGAAAATCCGATGAGTCCGATGGCCAGCGCCGGTCCAAGCAATCCCAGACTGGCGGCCAACCCGACCGCGAGTAGCTTCATTACCTCTGGTTCCATTCAATTACCTCCTTCTTGTACTCACTTGACTCCGTTATGTCAAGTTTATTCTTTATGCGTTTCCTGCGCCTCTCCGTGATGCATCACCGCCAGCGTCAGGAAGACCAGCGTCAGCCCGCTGAAAATCAGCGCCTGCACGAAGCCGACCAGCATCTCCAGCCCGTAGAACACGGACGGAAACACGAAAGGCATGAGAAAGGCTGCGCTCAGCAACAGGATTTCCCCGGCCGTCATATTGCCAAAGAGACGGAAGGTGAAACTGAGAATTCGCACAAACTCACTCAGTGTCTCCAGCACACCAACGAAGATTTGAATCAAGCCGGAGAACATGGCGCCAAAGCCGGCGCCCACCTTCCCTTTCAGTACCTGACCCAGGCCGCGCAGGAAAGGCCCCAGGTTGAAGAACTTGCTCAGATACTTAATCCCCAGCGACCTTAGCCCGAAGTACTCGACGAAAAGGAAGGAGACCAATGCCAGCGCCAGCGGCACATTAATGTCAGTGTTGGCGCCGCGCAGGAGGTGCACAGCATATCCCTCTTCATTGGTAATGGTAATCGAGCCAAAACCGGGCACGAGGCTCAGCCAGGCGTTAAAGGAGACGAAGAGGAAGATAGTCGCCACCACCGGAAAGAAGCGACGGCCGTTTTTTTCGCCGGCGACGCGCCGACAGAAATCGTACACCCAACCCACCAGGAACTCGAAAGCACTCTGCAGGCGACCGGGGACCATCTTCATTCTTCGAGTAATAATGAACGATAGCCCCACCAGCACAATGATGGTAAACCAGGAGCCGAGGATGCTATTGGTTATCGGGAAGCCGGCGATGTGGAAAACCACCTCGGCAGGCAGTTCCGGCTCCGGTCGCGGCACGCCGAGTAAGCTCATGCCCATCGGTCCCACGACCACGCCACCAAGTAAAAGAAGTGCGATGATGGCCAGGACCCAGAGCGGAACTCCCGCCAGACGGCGCTTAAGCACTACTCACTCCTCTTGTTTCGCCGGTTACTCAGCAATGGCAAAAGCATCTGGTAAACGCCATAAAAGGCAACAATGATGCCCAGAATAAGACCCACTATTACCAAAATAGGCTTCGTATTCAGCCTGGTGTCCAACCACAGACCGGCCCCCACCCCCAGCACAATTGCGCCTCCGATGAAAAACCCCACCCCCACCAATCGGAGCGCCGCCGCCCACCGATTCATTCCCGCCTCAATACGACCCTGTGAAGCATAGCAGACCTGTTTCCTTGAGGTCAAGTCAGGCTAGAAGCGCCCACAAAAAAAGAGCCCCCGTAGTTTCCCTTCCTGGAGCTCTTTACTGTCACTATCATCGTAATGGCAAGAATAACCTCGACACCCCCGCTACTTCCCGCCAAACAGTTCTGAGAAGTCGCCATCAAAGTCCTTCAAGAAACCATGCATGTCCAGCACGTCATTGCCGGCCACCACTCCCACCTTCCGGAACCTCGTCAGTTCTGTCCTGGTGAGGTCGGTCACCGCCGGCGTTTTGCTCTCTTTGACCACAGCGGCGATGAGGACGTTCGTTTTACACCCGGAGCAGCGGACTCTCATGAACCAGAGCTCATCGCGGCGCCCCAAGATTTCGATGCCGTATTGCTCATAGTTCTGGCCGCAGGCGCTACACTTCATCGTTGTCATTAGCTTGCGGATACGTCTCTCTTCCATCTTTCCGCCCACAACCCCCTCAGCCCGGCGCTAAGATTTCCGTTTATCGAAGTCGTCCATGTCCAGGGTGTTGATGAAGTCGTAGAACGCGGACAGCTTCTTCATTTCTTCTTCGCTGACTTTCCGGTCTTTGCCGAGGGCTTCTTCCGTCTCATCGACAACAGGCTTGCCGGTCTCCTCGTCCAGGATAATGCCGGCCTTGTCCATGACACCCTCGTCGGCATAGATGGGCACTTCAGCTCTCACCGCTAGAGCGAGGGCATCGCTCGGTCGCGAGTCAATTTCAATCTGGCCGCCGTCAACATTAAGGATAACCTTGGCATAGAAGGTATCACTCTTGAGGTCGCTGACAATAATAGATTTGATGGAAGCGCCGAGGGAATCGATGACCTGGCAGAGCAGGTCGTGGGTGAGCGGCCGGGGGACGTTGACACCCTGCAGTTTCACCGCGATGGCGTCCGCTTCCGCCGGGCCAATCCAGATGGGAAGGTAGCGCTTAGCTACTTTTTCCTTCAAAATCACGACACGTTGATAGTTCATCAAGCTCACGCGGATGCTGTCAATCATCATTTCAATCATCGGCCAGACCTCCCCTCTATCTCAGGGCACAGTCTAATTCTACGCCCACCCCCCTCCGCTTGTCAATCAGACTGGCGTGGCAAGAAGGTCTCCTCGAGACTTCTATTTATAGTATGTAGCATGCCTCTCCCACTCTGGGGAGAGAGTTAGGCTGTCAGTTGGCGCACTTCGCAAAATCTTCTGGCACTTCGCTGGAGTGAACGCTCAAAATGAATGTGCTATAATACCCTTGCTCCGATACGGAATTCCGCTTCGATTTGAAGAGAGGTTTCGTGACCACGCACCATATCCGACAGCTAAGTGAACAGAGAGAGGAAAGCCTTTCCCCCTTTGCCATCAAAAGCCGCGAGTCGCGCGGCCGTCTTAAGGCTGAAGCGCCCTGCCCCATCCGCACTGCCTTCCAGCGCGACCGCGACCGCATTATCCACAGCAAAGCCTTCCGGCGGCTCAAGCACAAGACGCAGGTCTTCATCGCGCCGCTGGGCGACCATTACGTTACCCGCCTCACTCACACCCTCGAGGTATCGCAAATCGGCCGCACCATCGCCCGCGCTCTGAATCTGAACGAGGACCTGACCGAAGCCATCTCCCTGGGCCACGACCTCGGCCACACCCCCTTCGGGCACGTGGGTGAGGATGTCCTTAACGACCTCTACCACGAGGGCTTCAAGCACAACGAGCAGAGCCTGCGGGTGGTCGATATCCTGGAAAACGACGGGCAAGGACTCAATTTGACGTTTGAGGTCAGGGACGGCATCCTCAACCACTCCAAGTCCGGCCGCGAGGTACTCGGAGAAGGGTGGGGTAAAGTCAGCACCCTCGAGGGCGAGATTGCCAAGATTGCCGATACCGTTGCCTACATCAACCACGACATCGGCGATGCCATCCGGGCGAGCATCATCGACGAAAGCGACCTGCCGGCCGCCGCTATCACGGTGTTGGGAGAAACCCACTCCCTGCGCGTGCACACTATGGTCAGCGATATCATCGAGACCTCGTGGGCGGCACGGGGTTGTGATAAAATAGGGGGGAAGCCGTCAATCGGCATGAGTCCCCCAATCCGAGAGGCAACGGACACCCTGCGTGACTTTCTCTTCGGGCGGGTGTATAGTGTAAAATCGGCGCCGGAGGAGGCGGAGAAGGCGAGAGAAGTCATCCACTTTCTTTACGATTACTTCAAAACCAATTATGACAGGATGCCGCCGGAGTACCGCGCTTACGGCGAGCACGGCGTGGTTGACTACATCGCCGGGATGACGGACCAGTTTGCCCTCCGGCTGGCGGATGAGTTGGCAAAATGAGAGTAAAATCCTTTGAATTCAACTTAAGAGAACTGGCTGGCTCAATGGGCGATTTCGGGACCCTGTTCCCATTAGCAATCGGCTATATAGTGATTTGTGGTCTCAACCCCGCGGGTTTTCTGGTGATGATGGGTTTGGTTAACATAGCCACTGGTTTTATTTATCGCCACCCTATGCCCGTTGAGCCGATGAAAGTGCTGGCAGTCCTTGCCATTGCTCAGCGCTGGTCTTCGTCAATGGTCTATGCCTCCGGCTTCGCCATGGGTGTAATCTGGCTAATCCTAGCTCTAACTAATACCATAGGTGTAATTGCCAAATTCACACCTAATTCCGTCGTTCGTGGTATTCAGCTGGCGCTTGGCGTGATGCTGGCTTTTGAAGCTCTCAAGATGATTTCCAGCGGATGGTTAATCGGCATTATTTCTATCCTAATTGTCCTTCTGCTACGCGATAATCGCTACGCCCCAGCGGCTATCGTGCTTGTTATCGCCGGTGCAGGAATTATGCTTGTGAAAGGACAGTTCAGCCAACTTGTCGCCCCATCAATCAATCTCCCGCAGATTACTGGTTTTCGCCTGGAAGAAGTCTGGCAGACGCTGGTGCTGGCCGGGTTTGCCCAGATTCCTCTTACCGCAACTAATGCCATTATCGCCACTTCAGCATTAATCAAAACATATTGGCCCGACAGACCAGTAAGTAAAAAAAGAATTGCTCTAAATATGGGCATAATGAACGTAATCCTTCCGTTTTTCGGCGGGATGCCAATGTGCCACGGCGCGGGAGGTTTTGTGGGGCAATATTATTTTGGTGCTAGAACGGGGGGGGCAAACATAATCGAGGGCGTGATTGAAATCTCGCTTGGAATATTCCTTGCCACTTCCATCGCCGGCTTATTCACCGCTTTTCCAATAGCTATTATTGGTGCTATGATGTTTCTTGTTGGCATAGAACTTACCAAATTCGCCAGAGATATTCGATTAAGCAAGGACCTTATTCCGATGGCTTTAACCGCTATCGTGTCAGTAGTTACCAATATGGCCTTCGGGTTTTTGGCCGGGCTTGCTATCTATTATTTGATAAGGTTTATCTATCAAAAAAGAGGCTACTGTAAGTGCCATCTGAAAAACGTGCAAAAAGCTCTCTCCTTGTCCCCCTGAGCCTTCGAACGAGCACACTTGAATGAAGAACTGAAATGAGCAGTATCGACGAAGTCAGACAGAAGACGGATATTATCGAGGTCGTCGGCCGCTACGTTGCCCTGAAGAAGGCCGGACGGCTGTTCCGCGGCTTATGCCCGTTTCACGGCGAGAAGACCCCATCTT
>JBGOXU010000012.1:0-11926 GCA_041479305.1 Dehalococcoidia bacterium | reverse complement strand
GATGGAATCGGGGCTCGCAATGACACTGACTATGCACAAACAAAGTCAAACAGAACCGAGGGAACGCCTGGTCAAGGACACCATTAGCTGGCTGCGGCCGGCAACTAGCTCCCAAACACAATCTAAGTCACGGCGTCTCCGAACCAGCCGGAACACGCCGAATACCATCGCCAACCTGGCGCAAGTCAAATCAGTCTAGATTGCCTCGCAACCAACGATGTTCTATCCTATTTCAACCAGCCAACTCCGTTTCGCCTTAATCTCTTGCGGCCGTAGTCTGAGCCTTTGGTGCCATCACCCTGGTCGCCTGAGGCGTCACCGTCTGCCGGCGAGCATTGAAGAGCGGCTTGCGCAGGAAGGACGGGACATCAAGCTCCTCTTCGCTCTTCAGACCCTTGAGCAGTTTCTCGATTTCGTCCTGGCTCGCGGCATCAGGCATCCCCAGTTTAGCCGTGAAACCGGTAGCAATGAGGGTAATCCGAATCTCACTGCCAATGGTCGGGTCGTACGCCACGCCGAAGATGATATTGGCATCCGGGTCAACCGCTTCCTTGATGACCGCGGCGGCTTCATTGACCTCGAACAGGGTAAGGCTGTTATCGCCGACGACATTGAAGAGCACTGCCTTCGAGCCGGCGATAGAGACATCGAGCAGGGGACTGGCGAGAGCCCTCTTTGCCGCATCGACGGCGCGGTTCTGACCGGAGCCGGCGCCGATGGACATCCAGGCTGGACCAGCATCCTTCATAATCGCCTTAATATCGGCGAAGTCGAGGTTGATGAGACCAGGTACGATAATGACCTCGGCGATTGCCTGAACGCCGTGCCGCAGAACGTCATCCGCCATCTTGAAGGCGCTGTCCACCGTGGTCTTCTGGTCGCACAGGTCGAGCAAGCGGTCGTTCGGGATGATGATGAGAGTATCGACCTTGGTGATGAGGTTATTGATGCCCTCCATTGCTACCCTGGCACGGTGAGTCCCCTCGAACGTGAAGGGCTTGGTCACCACAGCGATAGTCAAAGCGCCGCCTTGCTTGGCGATTTCGGCAACCACCGGCGCCGAACCCGTCCCCGTGCCGCCGCCCATACCGGCGGTAACGAAGACCATATCTGCCCCGGCGACGACGTCCCGAATTTCGTCGCGGCTCTCCTCGGCGGCTTTCTGCCCGATGCGATGGTCACCCCCCACCCCCAGACCGCGGGTGAGTTTCTCCCCGAGCTGGATGCGGAGAGGCGCCTCGGTAATAGAGAGCGCCTGGGCGTCCGTGTTCATGGCGACAAATTCGACGCCCTGAATCTCTTCCCGGACCATGCGGGTAATGGCGTTGCAGCCGCCGCCGCCACAGCCGATTACTTTAATTCTGGCTGGACTTGATACAAAAGTTGATTTTGCCATCTTTCCTCCTCTTCTTTCTTGGAGTTATTCTCTCGTTCTCTTAACGGAATAACCGGAAAAATCTGCCCATCATGTTTCTTACGGCGGAACCGAACCCGCCGGATTCCCAGTTCTGCCCGGGCCTGGCACCCTGATGTCTGGCACCCCAGAGCACCAGACCGACGCCGGTAGCATAGGCCGGGTCACACAGAATATCGCTGATACCATAGATGTTGCCTGGCGCGCCCACCCTGACCGGCATCTGCAACAGTTCACGCCCGAGGGCGTCAATACCCGGCAGGTTGGAGCTACCACCGGTGAGCACCAGACCGGCCGATACTGTCTTCCGGTAATCGGCAGTGGGCAGCTCAAGCAGGATGAGTTTCAGCAGTTCCTCAATGCGGGCGCGGACAATATCGCACAGGTCCTGGTAAGAAACGCCGTGACCATCCTGAGAAATGGCGGTTGCCTGGGCTTGCTGCTCCTTCGATTCGTAGACCGGCATGACACTGCCATACCGCTTCTTCATCTCCTCGGCAACATCAAAAGGCAAGCCGAGGCCAATGGCGATATCCCTGGTGAACTGGTAGCCGGCGACGGGGATAACCGAGGTGTGATAGATACTGCCATCTTTGAAGACGGCAATATCGGTAGTGCCGCCGCCGATGTCCGCCAGGATGACGCCGGCATCCTTCTCGTCCTCGGAAAGGACGGCTTCACTGCTGGCCAATGGTTCGAGAACTAGCTCATCGATGTCCAGGCCGACGCCGCGGACGCACTTGACCAGGTTCTGGACCGAGGTGACGGCGGCGGTAATGACATGGGTCTCCACATCGAGGCGGAAACCATGCATGCCAACCGGGTTCTTGACGCCCACCTGCCCATCGACGGCATAGTTACGGGGAATAACGTGGAGGACTCTCCTATCGTTGGGGACACTGATACTCTGGGCGGAAGACATGACCCGCCTCAGGTCATCGCCGCGCACCAGGCGGTCGTTGCGGGTGATGGCGACCACGCCGCGGTTGTTCAATGAGGTGACGTGTCTTCCCGTGATGCCGATGTAGGCCGATTCGATTTTGTAGTTGCTGGCCTGTTCCGCTCTCTTTATGGATTCGCGGATTGATTCCTTGGCTTCATTGATATTGACCACCATGCCCTTGTGCAGACCGGTGGACGGCACGATGCCTACTCCGACCACCCGCATGGGGCCAGCATCACTAACATCGGCAACGATGGTGGCAATCTTGGTCGTGCCAACATCAATGCCGGTAATTATCCTATTTTTCATCTATCCCTCCTCTTTTTATTGTGTTTACGTCAGTCACTTCCGCTTCTTTATATCCGCCGGTTTCACCTCCTTAAGTCCACTATCTCTTTCGGTTAGCTCACTGAAAAGATACCCTTGAGCATTCTCATCAGGTCCGACTTTTGCTGAATACCAACCTTGTTTTCTGCCAGAATGTCCTGCACGCTCGTTTTCCGATTGTCGGCCTGCGCCAGAATATGCTCAGCGACCTTCAGCTTCAGGTCGATAATTGTCGTGCTCGTCGTCTTGTCCATCATAACCCTCATTTCTTAAGCCGAAGCAAAGACCGCCCTGAGCTTCTGGATTAAAGCTGGCTTTTTCCAGGCCACCGCTTTGACTTCAGCAAGAATATCTTCGACTACCGCTCTGGGGTCATCGCAATCGTCACCGTTAACAATACGCTCCGCCACCCTTAGCTTGGCGCTGCGACTGCGCGGGTTAAAGGCGATTTCCTCCGGAGACGGCGTGATGACTTTCTTGTTGACCAGCCAGATGCGCGGCTTGTGCCCACAGGCACAGGCGGGCAGACCGGGCGGACAGATGCAGCCCCGCGCCTCCTTCTGCATAAACTGTTTAACGATGCGGTCTTCCAGGGAGTGATAGCTGATTACCACCAGCCGCCCTTCGTACCCCAGGAGGTCCACCGCCTGCCTCAAGACGCTCTCCAGGCTTTCCAGTTCTCTGTTGACCGCGATGCGCAGGGCCTGGAAGGTGCGGGTGGCCGGGTGGATTCTCCCCTTTCTCCCCCCCGCCGCCTTTTCCACTACCCGGGCAAGGTGGAGGGTGGAATGGATGGGCCGCTCCCGGACAATGGCATAAGCAATGCGGCGGCTCATCAGCTCTTCCCCGTATTTGCGGATGAGATGGGAAAGCTCCGCCTCCGAGTAGGTATTGACAATGTCCGCGGCAGTCAGCTCATCGCCCGGGCTGAAGCGCATATCTAGCGGCGCATCCTTTTGAAAGCTGAAACCGCGGCCGGCATCCTCAAGCTGAAGCGAAGAAAGGCCTAAGTCAAGCAGGATGCCGTGGACCGGAAAGAACTCATATTTTATGGCGATTGCCTGCAAATTGGCGAAGTTGTCATTAACCAGTCGGACCGAATCTTGAAAAGCTTCAAACTTCTGGCGGGCTGCCTCAAGCGCTTTTGGGTCGGCGTCAATCCCGAGGAGCTGTCCGCCGGGTGAGCTTTGTTCGAGGATTGCCAGGGCGTGTCCCCCACCCCCCACCGTGCCGTCTATATATCGTCCCCCCGGTTGGACCGCCAGCGCCTTCAGGGTTTCCCGGAGCATAGCAGGAATATGACCTGTGCCGGAGAAATCAGCGCCCATTATCGTTTCTCCAAGCTCTCGATTATCTGCCAGGCCTGCTCCTGACTGACGGCTTTCTCTTCTTGCCAGCTCTCCTTATCCCAGATTTCCAGATAGTTGTTAGCGCCGGCGATGACTACTTCTTCGCCGATGCCGGCGTATTCTCTCAACGGGGCCGGGACCGCCACCCTGCCCTGCCCATCGATATACAGATGGAAGGCGGTGGCAAAGAATGCCCGGTTAAGCCGGCGCATCTTGGCGGTTGGTGTTAATGAGCCACCGGTGAGCGAATCAGAGAGTTTCTTCCACCCCGGCGGCGTGTAGGCATTGATGCACTTCTCCGGGCCAGGTGCCAAGATGATGCCATCTTTCAGTTCCCGACGGAACCGCGGCGGGATGGGGACCCTGCCCTTTTCGTCTATTTTGTAACTGAACTCGCCGAAGAACATTTCTTTGCCTGAACCTACCCTATTTCCCCACTATTCCCCACTATTTACCATTTTATATCACGGGCAAACTCATTTGTCAATACCCTTTGCCCTCATTTTCCAAAAATTTTTTGAGGCTATTTTGTTAGAAGTCTGATATGTGGTAGAATAGATTTTGTCCTTTCCGGACTTAACCCCCCGTTTCCCCCTACTTAAGACAGGGGCTATTTGGTAATAAGATGAAAATCAGAGCCGGTATCCTCACCATCAGCGATAAGGGTTTCCGCGGCGAGCGCGAAGACCTGAGCGGCAAGGTCATCCGAGAACTGCTCGGAAGGCTGGACTGCCAGGTCGTCAAGTACGACATCGTCCCCGATGAGATGGACATCATCAGCCACAAGCTCGTCGACTGGGCGGATGAAGGCACTATCGATGTCATTATCACCGCCGGCGGCACCGGGTTGAGCCAGCGCGACGTGACGCCCGAAGCCACCCTCGCCATCGTGGAGAAGACAGTGCCCGGCATCGGTGAGGCAATGCGAATCAGGACACTGGACAAAACGCCGATGGCGATGCTGAGCCGCGCCACGGCCGGAGTGAGAAGCAAGTGCCTCATCATTAACCTGCCCGGCAATCCAAAGGCGGTCAGGGAATGCCTTGAGGTCGTCCTGCCGGCAATCACCCACGCCGTCGAAATTATTACCGGCGTCGTCACCGAGCACGTCGTCAGGAAAGAGGATAAACCCTGATGCGCATCGACGTGCTGACCCTGTTTCCCCAGCTTTTCGATATTCTGCTCAGCCAGAGCATCCTGAAGCGGGCGGTTGAGCAAAAGTTGGTGAAAATCAACCTGGTCAACTTCCGCGACTACGCTCACGATAAGCACCACACCGTGGACGATTATTCCTATGGCGGCGGGCCTGGAATGGTGCTCAAACCAGAGCCTATCTTTGAAGCCGTCGACGCCATCAAGGTAACGCTGAATCCAGAAGATGCCTGCCCGGTGCCGGTCATCCTGCTTTCGCCGGCGGGACGGCTTTTTACCCAGAAGGTCGCCGGCGAGCTGGCGAAGTACAACCACCTGATTTTGATTTGCGGTCACTATGAGGGCGTGGACGAGCGGGTACGGGAGCATTTAGCCACCGATGAAATCAGCATCGGGGATTATGTGCTGACCGGCGGGGAGCTGCCAGCGATGGTGGTCATCGATGCCGTCGCCAGGCTTCTGCCCGGAGTCCTCGCCGAGACTTCCGCCCTGGAGGAATCCCACAGCGAGGGACTGCTCGAATACCCCCAGTATACCCGGCCGCCCGCCTACCAGGGCTGGCCCGTGCCGGAGGTCCTGCTCTCCGGCAACCACACCCAGATTGCCAGGTGGCGACGAGAACAGGCAATCCAGCGGACCGCGGAACGCCGCCCCGAGCTACTGGAAAAAGCCTCTCTTACCCCCAAAGAACAGGCACAAGTTGCAAAACTACTGCCATCTAAGGCAAAATAGATAATGTCCGTCCTAAACAAGGAGTCGTAACATGAACATCGCAACGTTAGTACCATTCAAAGACAATCCCAAGATTCCGGACATGCTCGCGGGCGACACGGTAAAGGTGAGCGCCAAAGTGGTAGAAAGTGGCAAAGAGCGCATCCAGCCCTTCCAGGGTGTCGTTATCCGGATAAAGCGGGGTGGTGCGGGGTCCAGCTTCACCGTCAGGCGCGTTGCCTACGGCGTGGGCGTCGAGCGCACCTTCCCCTTTCACTCCCCGCTCGTCGAGAAAGTGGAGATTATCCGTCACGGTAAAGTCCGCCGCGCCAAGCTGTACTATCTGAGGACGCGCAGCGGCAAGGCGGCCCGACTCAAGGAGAAGCGCCTCACCAGAGTGGAGGGCGAGGAAACGCGGGTCCAGGAACTGGCTCAACAGGAAGCCGCTATTCAGCAAGCCGTTCAGGAACAGGCGGCCACGGCGACCCAACCGGAAGCCCAGGCTCAACCACAGACGCCTCCGCCTCCTGCGGAAGCCAAGGCTCCCCCGGCGGCAAAAGCCACTAAAGCCAAGGTAGCCCCGGCGCCCAAGGCCGAGGAAGCCAAAGCCACACCGGCGCCCAAGGCGGAAAAACCCGCCGAAGAGAAGAAGTAAGTTTTTCGTTGCCCACCCCCCATCTGCTCTCCTTGAGGGGTGGGCGGTAGGGCACAATTGCAAAAGCGGATTTATGGAAAGAATAAAGTTCATTTACTACCAGGAAAATGACATTTGGGTTGGCTGGCTGGAAGAGTATCCGGATTACCGGAGCCAGGGGACAACTCTGGATGAACTGAAGGAAAACCTCAAAGATATCTATGAGGACCTCAGCACCGGGAAGATTCCCCACGCTCGCAGGTATGGAGAACTCGTGGTCGGATGAAGAGAGCTGAGCTTATGAGGAAAATCAAGCACATGGGGTGTGTCTTGATTCGTCATGGGCGCAGACACGATTGGTACCAAAACCCTAACACCAAGATATCTCAGCCTATACCAAGACACAGCGAAATTACTGATAGCCTGGCAAAGCATATCATCAAAATGCTCGGTGATTGAGCAAATTTCGACCGGGTAGCTGACAGCCAGACTCCAACCTCTGCTCCGCTTCACTGGTTAGCTCCCCGTTTCTTAACACTTTGGGACACAAAGTGGACTTTTCTGTTTCTTGAACTCAGGCCCCCACTTTCATTAGTCTGAGGAAAATCCTATAATTACTTCCGTGACTTATGCCGAGGTCGCCATTAACTCCCCCTTCGCCCAACGCCAGTCTTTCAGCTATGCTGTCCCATCTCACCTGAGCGTCCGGGTGGGGCAGGCGGTCTTTGTCCCCTTCGGCCAGAAGATTCTGCAGGGCATAGTTATTGAAGTGGCCGATACTCCCGCCTACCAGGACACCGCCGAGATAAGAGAAATCGACGACGTCATCGACCCGTCCCCACTCCTCTCCCCCGTCCGCGTATCTTTGGCCCGCTGGATAAGCGAGTACTACCTTTCCCCGCTTTTCGATGCCGTTGCCCTGATGCTGCCGCCCGGTTTTGAGCGCAAGGCGCTGACCTTTGTCTCGTTAGCCGAAAACTATGCGCAACACGACCTTTCTTCCCTGTCTCCTGAAGCCAGAGAGCTCATTGATTTACTCCGTGAGAAGGGTCAGGTCAACCAGAAAGAGCTGGAAAAACATTCTGGCAAGGCAAAGACACCCGCCGTTATCTCCGGACTGGTCAGGAAAGGAATCCTGGCCCGAAGCTACCAGCTGGAACCGGTCAGAGTCAAAGCCAAGAAGGTGCCGTACTTGCGCCTCACCGTAAGCCTGGCGCAAGCCCGAGAAATCGACCGCCTGCGGCCGAAAGCGAAAAAACAGGCCGTCCTGCTCGACTTTCTGGCCGAACACCCCGAACTGGCACCCTGGTCACAACTCAGAACGAGCCTGAACGTCAGCAAGAGCACGGCGGATGCCCTCGCTGGAAAAGGTCTCGTCACCTTCGAACAGATTGAGGTGAAGCGCGAGCCGGTTGCCTACCAGAACATCGCCCCCACCTCCCCACTCAACCTGACCCCGGACCAGCAGTCCGCCTTCAACGCCGTCAAAGAAGCTTTGGGGAAGAACCAGCCCGGCGTCTTTCTCCTGCAGGGCGTTACCGCCAGCGGTAAGACTGAAATATATTTACAGGCGCTGGCGGAGGCGGTGCGGCGGGGCAAAAAGGGCATCGTGCTGGTGCCGGAGATTGCCCTGACGCCGCAGACCATCGAGCGGTTTGCCGCGCGCTTCCCGGGCAAAGTGGCCGTCCTGCACAGCCGGCTGACCCCCGGCGAGCAGTTTGACGAGTGGCGGCGGATACGGTCGGGAGCGGTCGATGTGGCCATCGGGCCGCGCAGCGCCCTCTTTGCCCCCCAGCCCGACCTCGGCCTCATTGTCGTCGATGAAGAGCACGAGTGGACGTACAAACAGGACGACAAGTCGCCGCGCTACCACGCCCGCGATGTTGCCATCAGGCTGGCGGAACTGACCAGTGCCGTCGTCGTGATGGGCAGCGCTACGCCGGACACCGTCAGCTACTACCACACTCAAAGAGGCGACTACGAATTACTTCATCTTCCCGAACGGGTCGTCCCTACCGCCGGCGCCGCCTTGCCTGGAGTGGAAGTCGTCGACCTGCGGGAAGAGTTGAAGGCCGGCAACCGCAGCATTTTCAGCCGGTCCCTGACGGAAGCCATCAACCATGCGCTGGCTAACAGTGAACAGGTCATCCTGTTCCTCAACCGGCGGGGCGGGGCAACCTTCGTCCAATGCCGACACTGCGGCTTCGTCCTCCGCTGTCGCCGCTGCGAAATCCCGATGACCTACCACCCCAATGAAGACCGCCTCGTCTGCCACCAGTGCAACTACCGGACGCCGGCCCCGGTCTTCTGTCCCCGCTGCGGCAGCCGGCAGATAAAGTACCTGGGCATCGGCACGCAAAAGGTGGAGCAGGAAGCCCGGGTCGCTTTCCCCGGCGCCCGTCTCCTGCGCTGGGACAGCGATGTCACCAGGAGCCGCCAGTCCCACCAGAGAATCCTGAACCAGTTCCGCGCCCACGAGGCCGATATCCTCATCGGGACGCAGATGGTGGCCAAAGGGCTGGACTTACCGCAGGTGACCCTGGTCGGCGTCATCACCGCCGATACCAGCCTGAACCTGCCCGATTTCCGCTCCGGCGAGCGGACTTTCCAGCTCCTGAGCCAGGTGGCGGGGAGAGCGGGGCGGGGTCCGCTGGGCGGGCAGGTCATCGTCCAGACCTTCGCGCCGGAGCATTACGCCATTCAGGCCGCCGCCGAACACGACTACGCCGCCTTCTACGAGAAAGAAATTCATTTCCGGCGCGGTCTCCGCAATCCTCCCTTCTCCCGTCTCGCCTTGCTGACCTACAGCCACACCAACGAGTTCCGGTGCCTGCGCGAGGCGGAGAGGATGAAACAACAGCTAGTCTCAGAAAGAGACGCCAAGGGCATTGACGACATCGACTTCATCGGGCCGGCGCCGGCTTTCATCCACCGACTGCGCGGCCGCTTCCGCTGGCAAATTATCCTGCGCGGCGTTGAGCTTTCCGCCTTCCTCCAGCCAGTCCGCTTTCCCCAGGGCTGGACGATGGATATTGACCCCGCCAGCTTACTTTAGTAAACTTTACCGAGACATCTGACGAAGGAGTTATTATGGCGGTCCTGCCAATCCAGGTCTTCCCCACCCGCGTCCTGAAGCAGAGGGCGAAGCGCGTCAAGTACATTGATGGCCCGGTGCAAAAGCTGGTCAGAGATATGCTCGAGACGATGCATGCCGTGCCGGGGCGCGTGGGGCTGGCGGCGCCGCAGGTGGGTGTGCCCCTGCGGGTGATTGTCATCGGCATCCCGGAAGAAGAGGACATCGTCCTTATCAACCCGGAAATCGTGCGGCGCAAAGGGGAAAGAGTAATTGACGAAGGGTGCCTCAGCCTACCCGGCTTTTTCGCCAACGTTACGCGGTCAGAAGCGGTAACGGTGAAAGGACTGGACCAGAACAGCAAGGAAGTCAGAATCAAGGCGGAGGGCTTGCTGGCGCAAGCGCTGGAGCACGAAATCGACCACCTGAACGGGACGCTCTATATCGACCATTTGGACAGCATCGAGAAACTGCAGAAGGTCGAGCCGACGGAGACCACACCAGAGGAAGATGGAGGCTAGTCCCCTTCTCTCATCAGGCTCGCCACCAGGCGCCCGTTGTTGTACTGCTTAACGATATGACGATATCGGTCGGAAATGACTTCTGACTCAGTTTTCGGACTTCTTGCGTCGCCGACCGCGAAATAGAAAAGGTCTTCAAGATTGTGGCTTGGGAAAGCCTTCTTGGCGCCGATAATAAACTTCTGGTTGATGCTCCGCTTGCCTTCGCGGACGCGGTACACCTGGCTCAGCGAAAGGCCCATTGCCCGGGCTAGCTCGGAAAGGTTGCGGTATTTCCTGTTACTCAGTTCAAAGACCCTTGTCCTGATGACCATCCCTTTTCCTTCTGAGGACATTTGAGCTACATTATAACCGAATATGTGTCAAATGTCAATACCCAATAGCTACAGTCCAGGAAATTTATACCTAAAATATAGACTGGGTATTCGCCATTTGTCAAGCAAAACCATGTAGCCCAATGGTCATAGGAAATAAGTCCTGGTACTCTGTTGACAGCTTGCGCCAAGGGACTTACAATACATCATCAACGAAACAGGACGAAATCTGGCATTGAGCATGAGAGATAAGTGGCAACCCAAGCCGGGCGATAGAGTCCTCCGACCGCGACGTGGGAAGCATTTCCGACTGCGGCGAGTACTGGGCATTCCCTCCCTGTTCAGCGCTGGTTTCGGTGATGTAGGCAGTTCCATATACTATGCGCTGGGCGTGGTCGCCCTGGTAGCGCTAGGCGCCACTCCCGTTGCCCTGGTCATTGCCGGCATCATCTTCATCTTCAACTCTCTGACCTACGCTGAAGGCGGAGCGATGGTCCCGGAGGCCGGCGGTTCCGCGACCTTTGCCCGCTACGGCTTCAACGACCTGGGTGGCTTTGTCTCCGGTTGGGCGCTAATATTGAGCTATATCGCAACCATCGCCATCTCCGCCTATACTATTCCACCTTATCTCAGCTACTTCTGGCCAGCCTTGAAAGACCCAATAATCGGCACCACCTTTTCGATGGGCGTTATCGTTATCCTCATACTGGTGAACATTATAGGCATAAAGGAATCCACCCGCTTGAATCTCCTTTTCATTGTCTTCGTCATTGCCACCCAGCTGGTGCTCGTAATCATTGGTTTCGCCCTCATCCTGGTGCCTAATCCGCAAGACCTTATTCAGCATATGTTCGGCGCCGGCAACTGGCCATCCACCGCCAGTCTCATTTTCGGTATCTCGATAGCCTCTCTTTGTTTCACTGGAGTCGAGACGATTGCCCAGCTTGCCGAGGAGACCCGCCAGCCCGAAAAGAAGATACCCCGGGCATATATGCTGCTGGTAGTCGCCGTTTTCACTCTGTTCACGGGCATATCGGTGGTCGCCCTCGCGGCGATGACGCCGCAGGTGCTCGGCGACCCGGTCAACGGCTGGGCGCGCGACCCTGTGGCCGGGGTGGCAGCAAACCTCCCCTACCCTTTCCTGCGCACTATCTTCGCCCCCCTCGTAGCCATTGCCGCATCGGGAATCCTGTTCGGCGCGACCAACGCCGGCGTCCTGGGAAGCTCACGCCTTGTTTTCAACCTCGCCACCCAGCGCCAGTTCCCGGCGGTCCTCAGCGGCATCAACCACCGATTCCGGACTCCACACGTGGCCATTGTCTCTTTTTCTGGTCTCGCCATAATTCTGCTGATACCCGGGTTTTTCTTTGCCCGTTTCTTTGCCGACCTCGGCGCACTGTACGTCTTCGGGTCGCTACTTTCGTTTGCCATCGCCCATGCGTCCATATTGAGCTTACGCTGGAGACAGCCGGACTTACCCCGGCCTTT
>JBGOXU010000011.1:0-12429 GCA_041479305.1 Dehalococcoidia bacterium | reverse complement strand
CCTCCGGTTTGATTTTGGGAAATTCGTCAACTTATTATAATGCCTGGCGGCTTCAACGTAAAGGTGTCATTTGCCCGCGGGTTCCGCCAAACGTGCCACTTTACCGGCCATCCTTTCTCCCCAGCGTGGGAGAGGGTTAGAGTGAGGGGCAACTTCACCTCCGATCTTATCGGAGTCCGCATCCCGACTAAGTCGGGAATCGGACCTCACCTATGCTTGCGACTTCATCGGAATCCCGACAAAGTCGGGACTCTCCCATCGAGGGAGAGGCACACTAAGAATGGTGGTTTCGCAAAAGACATTTTACCCTTGCTTCAGCTTTTTGAATTGCCCGTACGCCCGGTCCCAGTAGGCAGTCGGTTTGGGCTGGTAGGTGTCCAGCGAGAAGGAACGGCGCACCACTTCCCTCAGCTCCTCATGGGAGGCAATCCGGCCCAAAGCCCGCGCCTGGATGAGGACACTGCCGATGGCCGTGGCTTCCACCGGACCCGCGTAGACAGGGAGTCCCGTGGCATCGGCGGCAAACTGGCAGAGCAATGCGTTCTGCGACCCGCCGCCGACGATGTTGAGCTGCGCAATCTTCCGGCCCCGGACGTCCTCAAGCTGTTCCACGGTGTAGCGGTAAGCCAGCGCCAGGCTCTCCAGGATGACCCGCACCACCTCCCCGATGTCCTTTGGCATGGGCTGGCCCGTCTTCCGACAGAAATTCGCGATTGCCGCCGACATTGAGTCGGGTTTGAAGAAATCGGGGTGGTCGGGGTCAATCACGGCGCCGGCGGGTTTAGCACTTTCCGCCATCTGCACCAGGTCGGCGTAGGCGTAATCCTTCGTCTTCGCCCACTCCCTCCGGCACTCCTGCAAGAGCCAGAGCCCGGTGATGTTTTTCAGCACCATAAAGTCTCCCCACGCCGCCCCCTGGTTGGCAATGCGGTATTGGAAAGTCTTATCGCTGATGATTGGCTTCGGCGACTCGATGCCCATCAGCGACCACGTCCCCGAGCTAATGTAGGCAAAGTCCCGGGTCGACGCCGGCACGGCGGCTACCGCATCCGAAGTATCGTGGGTGGCGCCGGCGACTACCGGGATACTCTTCAGCCCAGTCTGGCTGGTAATATTGTCCGTAAGACTGCCGATGACCGTACCCGTCGGCACGATGTCCTGCATCAGGCGCTTCGGCAGTCCTAAAGCCGCAAAAATCTCATCATCCCAGACGCCTCGCGTCGCATTATAGAGCTGCGACCCGGAAGCATGGGTGAACTCCGATTTCTTCACGCCACTGAGGAAGTAGTTAAATATGTCCGGCATAAAGAGCAGGGCATCGGCTATCTTAAGCTGGGGACTCCCGTTGAGCACCATCGAATAGAGCTGGAAGAGGGTATATGTCCGGCGAATCTCGAGGCCGGTAAGCTCGTGAAGGCGTTCCGGGGAGATTTTCTTGTGGAATTGCTCTATCACGCCCTGCGTGCGCCTGTCGCGATAGGTGACGGGAGCGCCAATCAGGTTGCCCTGAACATCGAGCAGGCCGAAGTCCAAGCCCCACGTGTCCACAGCCAGACTGACCGGTGAGGTAGTGCATCTGCGGGCGCAGATACGCAAGCCTTCGAGGACCTCACGGTAAATACCCAGGACGTCCCAGTGCAGGGTGCCCAGCACATTGACCATCTCATTGGGGAAGGAGTGGATGGGGGTGATGCGGAGCTTCTTGTCTTCCATCTCGCCGATGATGACCCGCCCGCTCCCCGCCCCCAGGTCGATTGCCAGATAGCGCTCAATCATGGCTGGACTAACGCAAACGTGGCAAGTCTCGATACATCATCTTAAGATAAAACGTACTTGTCATTATTTGGTGCGTTTGTATTATATGGCAAGCTTCTTCAGTTCAGCCAGTTGGTCGTCGGTGAGACACTTGGGCGAAAAACCGCCGCTCTTGCAGATGATGTAGACCCTCGCCGTGGTATCAAAGATGTCGATGGTGTCAAAGGCGTCCATCACATCTTTGCCCAGGGCAGTGCAGCCGTGCTTCTCCCAGAGGACCGCCTGGTGCTTCTGGAATAGCTCGGCCGTGGCATCGCCCAGCTCGTCGCTGCCGCCGCGCAGGAAGGGCACCATGCCGATGCCTTCCGGCAGGAACAGCTTAGCGCCGACGTGCGTCGCCCACAGGAAGCAGTTGAAGCTGTCCTGACCGTAATCTTCCAGGTGCGACAGGGCGACAAGGTGGGGGGGATGGGTATGCAGGACGGCCTTTTCCGGTCGATTATTCCGGCGCAGGAAAGCCTGGATTTTCAGGTGCGGGATGAACTCCGCGGTGGGCTTGCTCTGCGGTCCTCCGCCGCCCCACAGATAGTAGTAGCCGTCAGCTTTCTCGGTAATCCGGACCAGAAGCAGGCCCTTCTCCGGGTCGCGGGCAAGGTCGCGGAAGCGGAAACCGGTGATTTTCACCAGGAAGTAGCGGCCGGCCAGCTCGGACAGGGATATTTTGGCCGGGATTCGCTGCCCCTGCTCCAGGCCCTTGCTTCCGGCGATGAATTCCGTAACATCCACCGAGACATTGCCGGCGTTTTTGGCCGCCCAGCCCTTGTCCCAAATATACCCTGACGCCTCGGCGATGTCATGGATGACTCTCTGAAGTTCTGTGCCGAGTTCCATTCGGTCTCCTTAGTAGCAACCTAGTGCTTACTTGTATAAGTTAGCGTTACATGTGTATTCCCCTCTCCCTCGATGGGAGAGGCAAGGGTGAGGGTGAAAGGACTTTATAACCCCTCACCTTTCCGCCTGAAGCGGACTCCCACAAGGGGCGAGGGGATACGCGAATTTGCACAACTAGTGTAGTGCTTCCTAAATAGCATTAGTTACTTGTCTCGCTCCATTCCGGCGGAAGCCGGAATCCAGTTCTCACCCGACTGTCATCTGGCTCCCGACTTTCGTCGGGATGGTTGGTTAGCATTATAACGAAGCGTTAGAAGCACCACACTAGGTACTGACCTACTTGACGGCCCCCGGCCACCCCACCTCATCCTTCTTGACATCCAGGATGATGAAGGTCTCGCTCTTCCTCAGGCCCTGGATTTTGGCCAGGTAGTTCTTAATGAAGTCGGTAAGCTCCATTGACGAGCGGAACCACGCCCCGACGAAGATATCGTGGTTGCCGGTGCAGAGGCAGACGTAGCGCACATTGGGGTGACTGGCGAGAGCGTCCGAGACCTCGTCTATTTTGCCAAGCTCAACCTCGATGGCGACGATAGCCGTTATGTTGTAGCCGAGTTTGGCCGGGTCGACGGTGATTTTGAACTTGACGATGCCGTCTTTTTCCAGTCGCTCGATGCGACGGCGGACGGTGGTCTCGCTGACATTCAGCTTGCGGGCAAGCTCGGCGCTGCTCTGGCGAGCGTCCTGGGAAAGCTCGGCGATGAGGCGGGTGTTAAAGTCATTGACCATCAGGATTAGTATGCCACGGGAAAGCGAGGTTAGTCAACCGAGGGCGGACTACGGTGCTTGCGCCTGGTCTGTCATTGCGAGCCCTTCGCCCTGTCACTCTGACCCCGATGCAATCGGGGGAAGAGTCTCAAGGCGCTCAGGGCAGGCTCCGCGAAGCAATCACCCGACCCGGACTGTCACTGCGACCCTTCCGAAGAAGGGGAAGCAGTCTCTATAGAATATTCGATTCATTGAGATGGCCACGCCCCGATTTCATCGGGTCTCGCAATGACACGTGGTGGTTAGGATTGCCATCCCGATGTAATCGGGACAATGACACGTGGGCGCTAAATCCTTATGGCTATCACCGGCCTGATGTTCACCGGCACGATGCCCCACACCCCCGCCGACCCGATGGGCCGGGAAATCTCCACCCGCTTCCCCGCCACCTCGGTCCACGCGTGGACGACGGGCATCGTCACCCACCGCCCGAAGACTCTCGCCGGCGCCAGCCCGATGCAGACCACCACTCGCGCCGGCACTCCCAGCCGTTGACACTCCCTCTTAAGCCTCTGCGACTTTATGATGCAGTCGTTCTTAAGCAGGTGATAGGGTTCCCGCCTGAGCCTTTCGGCTATTTCCTCTACCCTCTCCACACTGGTCATCTGACCTCACCACCTCCAGACGCAAAATCTCTTTCGTCTTCTCCGTCACTCTAACACGGTCATCAAGTCGATACCCCACCACCCAGACAATCTGCGCCGGCGAGTAGACCAGTGGAATACGGTCGCGCCAGGCGCGGGGGATTTTAGCATCAACCATAAACTCGCTCAGGTTCTTGGGCTGACCCATCCCCAGCGGTTGAAACCTATCGCCGCGCCGGCGGGCGCGCACCGTCAAATGAGCGCCCGTTTTCTCCGCATCCAGGTAAGCGACGAAGGGACTTTCCGGCTTCTCCGACATCCGACTGACTACTCTGGCTTCTACTGTCCACCTCGGCAATTCGGTTGCCCCGGGCACTCTGAGCGTAAACTCGCCTTCCAGTGGGGGGTATGGAGAGGACGCGCCCGAACCAGTACTCAGTAAGTATCTGTCATAATCAATGGCGAAGGTTATTCCTTCGGGCAGGACAATTCTCTTCCCTGCCGGCTTCGCCAGGGCCCCGACTATCTGCTCGATGTGCTGGGCTTCGATATCCTTGACCTCTCCCACCAGCTTTTCTATCGCCATCCGCAGCAGGTGCCGCTTCAGGGCAACCGACAGCCTGAGGAAGCCTTTCCTGTCCAGAATGACGGCGTTGCCCTCAAGCCTGGCAACTCTCTGCCACGCCCGCTCCGCCTCGGCGTCCATAAAGGCGAGGTCGTCCGCGGCGATACCGGCCGTCCTCACCAGGGCTTCCCCGACCCGGGGGTTATACTTCTCCAGCAGAGGCAGAAGCTCGTGACGGATACGGTTTCTCAACTGTGAAAGCAGAAGGTTAGAGGCGTCCACCCGCGGCGCCAGCCCCTCGCGCCGGCAGTACCCTTCGGTCTCCTCCCGGCTTACCTCAAGGAGCGGCCGGACGATGGTCAGACTTTGGTCATCACATCGCCACGGAGTGACCGGCTGAAGCCCCCTCAGCCCCTTTATCCCGCTCCCCCGGACGAGGTGCATCAGGATGGTCTCGATATGGTCGTTCTGCGTGTGCCCAACGGCGACTTTATCGATGCCGAAGCTGGCGGCGACTTCAGCAAAGAAAGTGTAACGCACCTCGCGGGCGGCTTCTTCCAGGGAAAGACGGTGCTTTGACCGGTAGGCTTTGACGTCCCGTCGCTCGATGGTCGCCGGAAGACACAGCTTCCGGGACAGGCCAGCAACATACTCAGCGTCGGCATCCGACTCCGCGCCCCTCAGCTGATGATTGAGATGAGCAACGTGCCACGAGACGCCCAGCTCATCACGGAGATTGTACAGGATATGAAGCAGGCAGACGGAATCGGGTCCGCCGGACACTCCCACCACCACCTTCTCTCCCCTCGAAATCAGCTTACGGGCGCGGACAAAACGCAGAACGCGTGATTCTAAGGACTCCGCTTCTTTCGCCAACTTCTCAGTTCCCCAGAACCAGCCTGGTGCGGTGCATCACCCGCGGATGTCCGTCAAAGCCGAGGGCGTTTGCCACCTGCTCCGGCCGGCCCGACCCGCTGTTATCGCAGCGCAGTCTCATCCCGAGAATGCAAATTCCTTCCTGGCAGTCAATCAGCCAGATATCGTCGATTAACGCCCGCAGGTCGTACCGCTTGGGTCCGGTATCTCGCTGGTGCTCCCAGGGCAGCTTATCCAGCGACAGTAGCGAGCGGACCATCGCTTCCACTTCTTCCGGCTTTTTCGGCGTTTCGACCTCAACCTCGTACTCGGCGAAGCGCACCTGCGCCGGCAGCGAGGGCAATGTCTGGCCGACTGCCTGCACCTGAGAAATCTGGATGCCCGCGGGCAGCTGCTGGTTCAAAGCGGCGGTGAAGTTGTGCGGCGAGACGGGCTTCGCCAGGATGATGTCCATCAGCTCGGCGTCACTGGTCACGCCCACGGCGAGGGGCGCCGCCAGCGACATCTTGGGGTGGGGATTGAACCCTTCGCTGTAGGCGAGCGAGATTCCCGAACGAATAAGCGCCCTCTGCCACAGGCGCATTAAGTCGAGATGCGAGATGTGCTTGACTTCTTCCCCCCGGCTGAATCGGATGCGCAGACGCTGAACCATCCTAGACCTCGTAAGAGGCTTCTTTGTTCTTCTCTTTGGCGGACTCTTCCGGCGGCTCGAGGGGTTTCTCCCGGGTGATGAGGATTTTCTCGATTTTGAAGCTCTTCATCTCGGTGATGACGATTTTTGAGTTCCTGTATCGAATCTGCTCGTTAGGCCGAGGGATGCGGCCGAGTAGGTGGAGCACGAAACCGGCGACCGTCTCGTAGTCGCCCTCGGGCAGCTTAAGCCCCATTTCCTCGTTGGCTTCTTCGATGCGCATACTGCCGTCAATCTGCCAGGTGAACTCATCGATTTCCTCGTATTCCTTGGTCGTCCCCGCCAGCTCGTCACCCATCGGACCGACGATTTCCTCAATCAAGCCATCGAGGCTGCAAATGCCCGCTGTCCCCCCGTACTCGTCCACGACGACGCACATATGGAGGTTCCGGTCGCGCATCTCGGCGAAGACCTCGCTGACACGTTTGCTTTCCGGGGTGAAATACGCCGGGCGAATCATGCTATCGATGTTGTCGTTATGAGTCATTGAACCCTTCGCCAAAGCCATTAAGACATCTTTGACGGAAAGAATGCCGATGATTTTGTCCATCCCGCCTTCATAAACGGGGAAGCGGGAGAGAGGCGACTTAACGTAGAGCTTGAGGAAATCGCCGACGGTAGAGCCTTTCTCGATGCTGACGACGTCCGGTCGCTGCACCATCACCTCGCGCACCGCGCGGTCGCCGAAGTCGAAGACGCCGTGCAGCATCTTGGCCTCCGATTCCTCGACCATCCCATCCTTGTGCCCGAGGGAAATCATCGTTTGGATTTCTTCCGGGCTGGCGAGCGACTTGGGCACCGGCTTGCCGCCGACCATCCGGGTCAGCGTGGCGACGAACCAGCTCAACACGTAGACGAAGGGCGTGAACAGCCAGGATAGAATCTCAATCGAGCGGGCGAACCGGATGGAGAGCCTTTCGGCGTGGCGGGTGGCCATGGTCTTGGGGGTGGTCTCGCCGAAAATGAGCAGAATCGTGGTGACGACAATCATGGAAATGAGGAGACCTCTTCTTTCACCGAAGTAGGCAACCGCCATCACTGTACCCAGTGACGCGGCGGCTACGCTGACGAAGTTGCCGCCCAGCAGGATGGTGGAAAGCAGGCGCTCCGGCCGTTCAATCAACCGGGCGACGCGCCTGGCGCCTTTGACGTTGTTCCTGACCAGGTGCTCCAGCCGGATTCTCTGCAAAGCGATGAACGCCGTCTCCGCGCTGGAGAAGAAGGCGGCCAGCAGCAGGCACAGCAGAAAGAGGGACAAATAGACGATAAACTGGGTATTGGACATAAAATCACCCGCTCAAGACAATGATAGCATCGGGCTACACGAGTGTCAAAGGGTGGAGCGGTCATCCACCGCCATCGCCCCTTCCGGTTTGTGGAGTTGATAGAGTCTTTAGAGTTGTAGAGTCCGCCACCAACCCAACAAACTCAACGAACTCAATAAACTCAAAAGACTGTCGGAGCTACTCCGTGGCTAGCTCCAGCAGCTTCCGCCCCACCTCCGCCGATAGTCCGTAGTCGGGCAGTTCCCGTCGCAGAACTTCGATGTCGCCGTAGCCGCGGATAAACCCATTGACGCGCGCCACGGCCGTGGAGCGGACGTACTCGCTGAAGCCGGGGTACATCGCCCGCAGTTCCGCTACCAGGTCATCCTCGAATTTCAGATAGAACTTCTGGTGGTAGTCTTCCGCCTGATAGAAGGTCGAGGCGAGCAGAATCTGGGTGTAAATCTTACCATTGGGAAGACGGGCTTCCTCGCGGGCTTTGGAGGCTAGAGCGCTTTGCCTCTGCTCCTCATTATGATAGAAGATAGCGGACATATACTGCTGGAGCCAGGGCTTCTCGGCGGCGTCATGGGCTTTCCAGAAGACGTCCAGCAGTTGCTCATAGGTGACCTGGGTGGGGTCGAATTCCACCTCGACCGACTCCGTATGGTCGCCGATGTTCTCGTAGTCGGGGTTCACCGTCTTGCCGCCGGTATAGCCGACGCGCGTCCGGATGACCCCGGGAACGCTCCCGAACCGGGAGTCCGAACCCCAGAATCAGCCCAGGGCGAAGGTGGCAATTTCCGTCTTTGTGTTGACGGCGGTATCAATGGCTGGTTTAGATAAAGCAGTGGTCACATTAGCCTCCGGCTGGGCCAGAGCAATAGGTCCCGATGGCACCGGGCAATTGGCGCTATCTGGATTCTGGGCTTGCGGAACTGGTCCGGAAATAGACTGGCAGGCGGCAAGAAAACCCCCAACCACCCCCACGAGCACAACCAACCCGATTAACCCCGGTAAATACCGCATAATCGCTTCTTGCTCACCTGCCAATTTAATTGTATTCTCTAGTATCCGAAGGAGGATGTGACTTAAGTCTCATTTGTGGGGAATCCAGATGGTACCCTATCCCCTGTATCCCCTTACCGAAGAGGGGGCAGGGCAGGACTTATGTGGGAAAGGGGAAGAAAAGGAAGAGGGGCTGACGCCCCCTCCTGGGCACCGCACAATTTCCTGTTGACAGAATTCCCCCCTGTGGTATAGTATTGTTGCAATCGCACTACATATGTTACACTAGTAAGGAGATAAAGAACTTTTTAGGGCGGCGCTGGAGAGAGGGAAATGGGAGAAGGGAAAATGTTGACAGCCTTATCTCGACAACCCACAATCGGTTTTAGAGTAGAGGTAGTTGTTGAACCCGATGAAAAGGGGTTTCACGCGTATTGCCCTGCTTTGAAGGGTTTACATACCTATGGTGACTCCCAGCAAAACGCATTAGAGAATGCGAGAGATGCAGCCATGGCCTATCTCAGGTCTTTGATTAAGCACGGCGACCCGATTCCGCTAGGTGTTATGCATGAACATAAGCGCGACTTACCGAGTACGAAACAAGGACAGGTTATTCACCATACTGAAGACCTGAACGTTGCCTGCATTACTTGAGGAGCTTCAGTCGTCTCATATCCTCTTCGAACCATTCAGTATCTTCAAGCAGAGCTTTGAGCAATCCAGCACCATAGGTTTGACTTCCCTTGTGATAGTGGATGGACACTTTTCTGCGGTCGGCGTGCCGATAGATTCTCTCAGTTCTTATTTTCTCATCCAGAACAAAACCATCTCTAAGCAAGGCAGTAATGAGGTCATCAGCCGTCTTGTTCTTTAGTTGTTTCCATATATGACCTGGGAAACTCAACTGCCCATCCCAATCTTAGTTGCCGGGTTCCGAGCGGTTCGCTGAGCGCCCATCAGTCTACAGCCTCCCCCTTCCACTCCATATCCCCCTAGCACTTCGTATATCCGCAGGCAGGGCAGATAAAACAGCCTTCCTGGAAGATTAGCATGCTACTACAATCGGGACACTGGCCAGCGATATTCTTGGCGAGACCATAGTCTTGCACTTTGAGTTTAGTTTCATCGCCGGGAATATACTTTTCTAGCACGCTGGCAATGGCATCGGCGCAGGACAGGATGGACTTGCCATCTTCCCAGGAAATGGAGGAGCAACGGATACCGCGCAGTTGCTTGACAATTGATGCCACATCCGCCCCCGACCGCAATGCCAGCGAGATGAGCCGGCAGTTGGCTTCCAGCTGGGCTGAGCCACACGCCCCCGTCTTACCCAGATGAGAGAACACCTCGCAGATGCCGTGTTCATCGCGGTTGACGGTGATATAGAGATGCCCGCAGCCCGTATTCACTCTCTCAGTCGCTCCCGTAGTTGTCTTCGGTCGCTTCCTGGGCTTGAGCGCTTCACCGGTCTTTTCCGCCGCCTTTTCCTTCTTGCCCGTAGTCAGGACCTGGGCATCGCGGCTTCTATCGCGGTAGATGGTAATGCCCTTCAATCCTTCCTCGTAGGCGAGGCCATAGCATTTCGCCACGTCTTCTTTGGTCGCTTCCTGCGGCAGGTTGATGGTCTTGGAGACGGCGTTGTCCGTGTACTTCTGGAACGCCGACTGCATTTTGACGTGCCACTCCGGCGTAATCTCGTGGGCGGTGACGAAGACCCGCTTTACTTTGTCGGGTATGCCCTCAATATCAGGCAGGTGGGCGCCGTCCGCCAGCTTCTTCATCAGCTCTTCGGAATAGAAACCACCCTGCCGCGCCGCTGCCTCAAAGTCCGGGTTAACCTCAATCAGCTTGGCGCCATCGAGGATGTTCTTGGTGAAGCTCAGAGCGAAGTGCGGCTCGATGCCGCTGGAGCATCCGGCGATGATGCTGAGCGTGCCGGTAGGGGCGATGGTGGTACGGGAGGCATTCCTGACTTTAGCGCCGCCCGGGGCGTCATAAATGCTGCCGTTGAAGGCGGGGAAGACGCCCCGCTCCTTCCCCAGCTCCACCGAGGTTCTGGTGGCTTCCTCGCTGAGGAACTTCATCACGTCGCCGGCAACTTTGAGCGCCTTATCCGAGTTGTAGGGGACGCCGAGCTTGATGAGCATATCAGCGAAACCCATCACGCCCAGCCCGATTTTGCGCGTCTTGCGGGTCATCTCGGCAATCTGGGGGAGGGGGAACTTGTTGACATCGATGACGTTATCCAGAAAGCGGACGGCCACCTTGACCGTCTCCGCCAGCTTCGCCCAGTCAATCTCGGTCAGGCCGTTGTCCTGCTTGAGCATCCGGGCGAGGTTAATTGACCCCAGGTTACACGATTCGTAGGGGAGGAGGGGCTGCTCGCCGCAGGGATTGGTGCTCTCAATCTTGCCCAGGTGCGGCGTGGGATTGTGCTGGTTAATGCGGTCGATGAAGACGATGCCAGGGTCGCCCGTCTTCCACGCCATCTCGACAATCTTTTCGAAAACCGCCTTGGCATTCTCTTTCCTGACCACCTCTTTGTTGTGGGGGTTGATGAGGCTGTAGTCCGCGCCCGACTTGACGGCTTCCATAAACTCGCCGGTGATGGCGACCGAGATATTGAAGTTGGTCAGAGCCGTCGAGTCTTCTTTAGCCATAATGAACCGCATAATGTCCGGATGGTCGACACTGAGGATGCCCATATTGGCGCCCCGCCGCATCCCGCCCTGCTTGATAACGTCCGTCGCCGTGTCGAAGGCGCGCATAAACGAGACGGGCCCGCTGGCGACGCCGCCCGTCGACCCCACCCGGTCTTTCTCAGGACGCAGTCGCGAGAAGGAGAAACCGGTGCCGCCGCCGCTCTTGTGGATGAGCGCGGTGTACTTCACGGCATCGAAAATCGACTCCATCGTGTCCTCGATGGGCAGGACGAAGCAGGCGGAAAGCTGTCCCAGCTCGCGACCGGCGTTCATCAGGGTAGGCGAGTTGGGCAGGAAATCGAGGTCGGACATCACCTGGTAGAACCGCTCCTCGATTGCCTTGATATCGGCTTTGGTCTGGTACGCCAACTCCGCCGAGGCAATGGCTCTCGCCACGCGCCGGAACATCTCCTCCGGCGTCTCGACCGGATTGCCCTGCTTGTCCTTTTTCAGATAGCGCTTCTTCAGAACGTGAATGGCGTTCTCAGTGAGGTTAATCGTATGTGAAATGGACTGGCTCTGGACTTTAGTGGTAGTAATCTCGTCCATTTTAGTCTCCTCTGCGTGTTTTCGTTCTTCCTTGGCCAGGATTTCCTCCACCACCGCCATAATCTCCGAATCGCTGGGCAGGCGCTTCTTCTCTTTCGATTTCGGCACGAGGTGCTCCATCCCGGGCAGGGTAGCCGGCCGGTCGGCTTCCTGCTGTTTCTCCAGCCGCTCGATGACCTGCGCCGTGAGCCGGTCAATCAGCTGGCGGTCGGACATGCCCATCGATTCCGCGGCGGCGAAGATGGCGCGCGCCACGCGATTGCGATTGATTGACGTGGCGATTCTTTCCTGTTCCACTAATGGACTCCTGCCTTCGGTAGGGCTTTACGGCTCCCGTTCAGTTCCGCCAGCTTGTCCGTATCGAGGAGGGATAGCTGGCTGGTGGACGGCGGTGATGGCTCGGCAGCCAGGTCGTCCACCGCCTGCTTAAGCGCCGTGATATCGGCAAACTCGCGGTAGACGCTGGCGAAGCGGATGTAGGCAATATGGTCGAGCGCTCTCAGCCGGTCCATCACCATATCGCCGATGACCGCGCCGGGCACCTCCACCTTGCCGGAGCGGTAAAGTTCAGCTTCAATTTCATCGACCACCTTCTCGATGGTGCCGCTGGCGAGGGGTCGCTTCTCACAGGCTTTACGGATGCCGGTGAGCAGTTTATCGCGATTGAACTCCTCGCGGCGCTCGTCTTTCTTGATGACAAACAGGCTGGCCGACT